>JAPUIP010000248.1 GCA_027296925.1 Candidatus Poribacteria bacterium
TTGACTGAATGCTTGGAGCGTGCTAAATTATTCTGGTATCGTATAATGACCTAAAACTCGCTAGAGGGCATAGAAGCGTTACGACGTGAACTTGCGAGGCAAAAAGTGATGAGCGAGAAGATCCAGCCGACCCTTTGGTCCCCGCCCTTTCTAATACGCAACCGACGTCAATCGGTGATATGGAAAATATAAAAATGCAGATTCATCCGAAAAGAAATCTACCTTTGCGAATCATCCTATCTTTGTTTTTATTATCCATTCCCACAGCGCAGAGCAAGCCGGCACAAGATAAAGCCCGTTTCAGCGAAGCGGAGGGTACCTACCGGCAGGGACAGTGGGAAAACGCGCTACATCTCTATGAACGCCTTGCGCAAGAGTATCCTCAAATGCCTTCTGCTCATGAGGGAGTGGCATTGTGCTTTGTGAAATTGAAGGACTATCCACGTGCTATTATAGCCTTCCACCGCGCCCTTGAACTCCTCCCTAACGCACCACGATTGCAAGGCGAACTCGCCGATGTCTATCGCCAAAATCACCAATTCAATGCAGCAGAGAAGTGGTATCGGCGTGCGATTGACACAGCGAAAGAAGATGCAGCGATATCTTCGTATATTGGACTGGGGCTTGTTGAAACCGGGCGAGGAAACTACGAAGAAGCGCGACAGCACTACATGTCCGCTATCCGGCACCATCCGAATGCAGCGGCTGCTTACTATCACCTTGGCACAGCTTTGCTGAATTTGAACGAACTCGACGAAGCGGACGCTGCTTTCCGTAAGGCATTAGAGCAGGAGGACACGATGGCATTTGCATTTTTTCGACGCGGGCAAGTTGCTGCAAAGCGTCACCAATTCGATATAGCCCGCAGCTTGTACGCACGTGCGATACAGCTAGATGCGAACAAGCCTTCCTTTCACTATGCTCAAGCGCAAGTATTCTTTCGAGCAGGAGAGTTGGAACAGGGACAGAAGGCTCTCGCTCGCTACCGTCGTACCACAGCCCAAGCATGTCTTACGAAGGCCCGTGGACACCGCGAAAAAAAACAGTGGAAGAAGGCACTTACTCAATTACTCAAGGCGGTGGAAGTGGATGCAGATTTCACCGATGCGATAAGTGAGTGTGCCTATGTTCAGATGCAACTCGGTGAGTTTGATGCTGCAAAGAAAGGATATGCAAAGGTCTTAGAGACGCATCCGAATACACCTCTTGCCCAGTTTTATCTCGGCATCATTGAAACAGAACTGGGAAATCTGGACGCCGCCGAATCAATCTTTCTAAAAACCATTCGGACGACCCCTGATTTTATGGATAGTTATGTTCAGTTAGGAGGCGTTCGGCGGCTGAAAGGCGATCTAAAAGGAGCAGAAGCCACGTTCGATATGGCAATCATGCAGTCACCCCAGTGGGCGGCGGGCTATTGGTGGCGTGGACAGATGCGACAGAAGCAGGGAAACGTTACCGGTGCAGAGGCAGATTTTCGACACACTATCGTTCTTGCTCCTGAAATTCCTCTCCCAAAGAACTCATTGGCGCGTCTCCTCGCTTTCGACGGCCGAAGTCTTGACGAAGCTTTGACGCTCGCTAACACAGTGATGGCGGATGGACCCAGTCCCGAACATCGAGCGACCCTTGCTCTCGTTTATCAACGCCTCGGCAGAACGGAGATCGCCCAACGCGAGATCAAACACGCATACGAGAATGCACCGGATAATCCTGATGTCCGTAGCATACATGGATGGATTATGGGATCGCCCGACGCGAGGAAATAAGAAATATGGAAATGGAGACGGTTAAGCATGACGAACCACAGTTGTCCTTGATGCATCCCGTTTGCTGTGCTGTGCTGCTCTTTTCGTTAAATGTGACATTCTCGTGGGGCTGGATCGTCTTCACGGACGTGACGCAAGAAGCGGGAATCTCTTTTTGGCATATTAACGGTGCGACTGGCAAACATCTCATCCCGGAGACAATCGGTTCAGGATGCGCCTTCTTCGATTATGATAAAGATGGGTGGCTCGATATTTACCTTGTCAATGGTGGTACTTTTGATAGAAGTGGTGCGCCGAATGTTCTCTATCATAATAACGGTGATGGCACATTCACAGATGTGACCCAACAGGCGGGTGTCGGCGATTGGGGATTTGGTGCCGGTGTCTGTGTGGGTGATTATAACGGTGATGACTTCGAGGACCTGTATGTCTGCAACTACAACAGAAATGTCCTCTATCATAATAACGGTGATGGCACGTTTACAGATGTGACGCAACAGGCGGGCGTCGCGGAACCACGTTGGAGTGTTTCAAGTGCATTCTTCGATGCCGATAACGATGGCGACTTAGACCTCTACGTCGCCAATTATCTCCGCTATTCACAAGGACGCGACAGCTGTGTACTTAACGGGTTGAGTGTCTATTGTGGTCCCGAGAATTTCGCTCCCGAAAAAGATGCACTCTATCAAAATAACGGTGATGGCACGTTTACAGATATTTCCGAGCAGGCCGGTATCACGATTGCGGGACGGGGGCTTGGCGTCATCTGTGGTGACTACGATGATGATGGAGATACCGATGTTTTCGTGGCAAACGATATCAGCCCAAATTTTCTATACCGGAATCGAGGTCATGGGACATTTGAGGAGGTCGGTTTTATTGTGGGCGTTGCGCTGAGCGAAGATGGGAAACTGGGAAACGGTATGGGCATCGATCTTGCCGATTTTGACAATGATGGCGGGCTAGACCTCATCGTGACGAACTTTCAAGATCGGGTGAATACGCTCTATCACAACGACCGTGATGGATTTTTTACAGACGTTTCCTATGCGTCAGGAACGGGTATTCCCAGCGTGCCGCTTCTCGCGTGGGGGTGTAAATTGGTGGATTTGGATAACGATGGCTGGCGGGATGTGTTCATCGTCAATGGGCATGTCCATGACAATATCGAGCAGTTGAGCGATGTTGGAAAATACGCGCAACCCAAACTGGTGTTTCGAAATCATCAGGGTATCTCATTCATGGACGTATCCGCGCAAAGCGGTAAGGTGATAAGCGTTCCGCAAGTGAGCCGTGGTGCGGCATTTGGAGATTACGACAACGACGGCGACATCGATGTTGTGGTGAATAATCTCCATGCCCGTGCGACGCTTCTCCGTAATGAAGGTGGTCATGAACGGGGATGGGTGCGCGTGGTCGTCCTGCCACCTGCGATGTCAGTCGGTGCGCGTGTTTGGATAGAAACGCCCGACTCCCTGCGACAAATAGCGGAGATTAGCACCGGAGGTAGCTACGCTTCGCATAGTGATACGCGCCTACTTTTTGGTATCGGCAAAGCAAAGTCTGCAAGGCTCTGGGTTGAATGGAGAGATGGCAGCCGGAGCGAAGAGATCGAAACATCAACGCGGCAAACACTCATTTTTCACCATGCAACCACGCAAACATCTGAACCCCAAGATTGATCCCCGCTTACCCGAAGATCGTTTTTTGCTTGACTTTTTGGGTGAGTCGGCTATAATTCTCAACTATAGAGTTACGCAGTCATTTCGGTGAATGCACGCCTCATCTTGCATCCGGTCAGGATTCCCCTTCGGGTGCGGGAGTCAAGCCCGGAGATGAGTAAGACCTCACGCAAGGATGCAGGTCGCATCGAATTTTGCGATATAAAGTGCGTAACTACTGTCAATTAAATGAGCAACGTCTAAAGACGTCGTGCCGACATAATGATAGGAGTTGTATATTATGAAATCAAGATGGATTGTGGCAACTGCCATTGCATGGTTTATGTATACGATGGCGATCACGCCCGCTTTTTCCGAAGAGTGGATCTTTGTCGACCTTGAGCCCCATGCCAACGCGAAAATCGTAAACACGCAGTGGTGGACAGGAAATCCCGGTAATTCAGATCTGGAAGAGGCGATAGAAGCCTCTGCCAAGGGCGAAGAATTCGATGGTCCCGGCGGCGAAAAAGTTCCGTTCGAAGTGAAAGATGCGAATCTCCGGATCTTTGGAACGAACGCTGGAGCGAATCCGAAAGAAATCACCGGAATTGAGGTCGGAGGCACCGCGAAAGCGATTTATTTCCTTCACATGACCGGTTGGGAAGATAACGGTCAACCCAGTTACAAGTTTGTAATGAATTATGAGGATGGCAATCAGGAAGAGTTGGAGATGCAAAGTGGGATTAACTCAGATGACTGGTGTCATGTCCCTGCCGTCCTCAAAGATGATAATTCTGCATGGGCATGGCAAGAAACTGGTCAAACTTGTGGAAATGTGGCACTCATCGCCACCAAATGGGAGAATACGCGCCCGCAAACACGCATTGGAACAATCGATTTTGTCTCGCTGGAAACAAGCGCGGTGCCGGGGCTTT
>JAPUIP010000249.1 GCA_027296925.1 Candidatus Poribacteria bacterium
CGTCTTCAAAGTCGAAACACACAACCATCCGTCCGCGATTGAGCCGTATGGCGGTGCGGGTACAGGAATCGGTGGCGTGATTCGAGATTCACTCGGCACAGGGCTTGGTGCGAAACCAATTCTGAACACGGACGTTTTCTGCTTCGGCCTCCCAGACCTGAGTTATGACGAACTGCTCAAAGGCGCCCTTCACCCGAAGCGTATCTTCAAAGGCGTCGTTGCCGGCGTGCGAGACTACGGCAACCGCATGGGCATTCCGACGGCAAATGGCGCGATCCTGTTCGATCCGCGTTATACAGGGAATCCACTCGTTTACTGCGGCAACGTCGGTCTGATTCCAAAAGATCGGTGCGATAAAGATGTCAAGCCCGGTGATCTGATCGTTGCTATCGGTGGACGGACAGGACGCGATGGCATTCACGGCGCGACGTTCTCCTCGCTGGAGTTGGACGATACCTCCGAGAGTCTTGGCAATGTCGTGCAGATCGGCAACCCGATTATGGAGAAGAAGATCGTTGACGTGCTCATGCACGCGCGTGATCGGCAGCTTTATCGTTCCATCACCGATTGCGGCGCTGGCGGCTTCTCCTCTGCGGTTGGCGAGATGGGGGCCGAGACCGGCGCTGAAGTCCATCTTGAAGACGTACCGCTCAAGTACGAAGGGTTAGAACCGTGGGAGATCTGGCTTTCCGAAGCGCAAGAGCGGATGGTGATTGCCGTGCCGCCGGAGAAACTAGACGAACTGCTGGGGCTCTGCAATGCGGAAGCGGTTGAAGCCACCGTGCTTGGAAAGTTTACCGATACTCACAAGCTGTGCGTATTCTACGATGGGGAGCTCGTAGCGGACCTCGATATGGATTTCCTCCACAATGGGCTGCCACGCATCACGAAGCAGGCGATCTGGGAAGCGCCACAACATCCGGAGCCGGATTTTGCCAAAGGTTCTCCTCATTATCAAGGAGCAGGCCAGGCAGATCTGACCGAAGACCTCTGCCGCATTCTCGCAAGTCCAAACGTTGCTAGCAAGGAATGGGTGATTCGACAGTATGACCACGAGGTTCAGGGCGGGCTTGTACTCAAGCCGCTCGTCGGGCGCGAGAACGACGGTCCCGGCGACGCTTGCATCACGACACCGGTGCTTGGCTCACGACGTGGGGTCATCGTTGCAAACGGCATCAACCCCAAATATGGTGACATCGACCCGTACCACAGCGCAGCCGCCGCGATTGACGAAGCCCTGCGAAACGTGATTGCTGTGGGTGGGAATCTTGACCACACGGCGCTGCTCGACAACTTCAGTTGGGGGAATCCAGACAAACCGGATCGCCTCGGCGGATTGGTGCGTGCAGCCAAGGCGTGCTACGACATCGCGACCGCTTACGGGACGCCCTTCATTTCTGGGAAGGATAGCCTCTACAACGAATACCGCGATACCACAACCGGCGAACAACTTACAATTCCGCCGACGCTGCTAATCTCAGCGATCTGTGTCATGCCTGATGTGAGCAAAGCGGTTTCGATGGACGCCAAAGCGCCTGGAAACCTGATCTATGTCGTCGGAAAAACATATCCCGAACTCGGCGCCTCGCATTACTATGCCATCCATGGTTTCATCGGAAATCGTGTGCCCATCGTCCGCCCTGATGAAGGGAAGCGGACGATGAATGCACTCAGCCGCGCCATCGATCAAGGGCTGCTTCGGTCGTGCCACGATTGCTCCGAGGGGGGCATCGGCGTTGCAGCGGCAGAAATGGCGTTCGCCGGCGGATTCGGGATGCATCTGTCGCTCAAAAATGTACCTCACGATGGGACAATCACAGCGGACGATGTCCTGCTTTTCTCCGAATCCAACAGCCGATTCATTGTGGAGCTCGCGCCTGATAAACGGGAGGCATTTGAACAACGCATGACCGGTGTGTCGATTGGTTGGATCGGTACCGTGATCGAGAGCGGGAGTTTCGTTGTCAACGGCATTGATGGCGCGTCGGTTATGCGGACGACAATTGATCAGCTCAAGGAAAAATGGCAGAGCACGTTTCGCTGGTGAAGAGGCGGGGGTTGCGTGAGATTCTGGTCAAATTGACGTTTCTGTTTTGTAGAGCTAGCGCAAGTCATGAATGGACATTAATCGTTCATGCGCTTGAATCCAAACGAAGCCAATGCCGCTGACAGCAACAATACAACACTCGCCCAATAAACCACTCCCAAACCCGCTGACACACCGATCCAATCAATCACCCGGTAACCGACGAGCGGTCCCTTCGCAGACCCCAGATCCGTGAAGGTCGTGTACGCGCCAATTGTCTTTCCGCGCTGCTTCGCCGAAGCCACATCTGTGATTGCCGCATCAAGGGCGACTGAAATTGCCGGGCTCGATATAGATGTCAGGATAAGCGCCACACTGATCCAGATCAGACCCCCCTGCGTTGCTAAGAGCGCGAGCCCAACAACCCCTATTAGAGTACCGAAGAACAGCAAAAATCTTCGACCCCATCGATCCGCAAGGTGCCCAAAGATCGGCGAGAAAAGGAAGGAGATTGACCATCGGAGGGCAAGCAAAATCCCGGTCAGCGATGCCACCCGGATTGAAAATCGGCTGAATCGAATCACTGTGCCCAGGCGCGTTTTAATCAGCAATCCAAGTGTGGAGGAGGCAGCACTGCCAACAAGCGCGTTGGCATAACCAATATAGTAAATCAGCCAATGGCGTCGTGATTTCTGTTTGACATCTTTAAGCGCAGTGGGGGGCAAGACGGGCTCATGTGTCCGTTGGCGCAGGGGTTTCTTGGTGTGATAGCTTTCTGAGAAGGTGGCGGGTTCGGTTTTTCCAGCGTTCCGGGCGTGGCTGCGTGAGAGATCCAGAAACGTGACAGTCGCCCCCAAGAGCATCAACGCCGCAAAGGAGAGCAAGCAATTCCGAAAACCGATTGTGTCCGTGAGCACGCCACCGAGTAACGATCCGGCAAAGAATCCAATCCCCGAAATTGACCGGTACAGCCCCATCAGTTTCCCACGATTCTGTATGGTCGCCTGTTGCATGACCGTTGCATATCCTTCCAGCCGCAGGAATGACCAGCAGGTGCCCCAGGCCAGGCGAGCAATCAAGAACGCCCAAAATCCCCAGAACAGTCCATAGGCAGCCGTTGTGCACGCGCCCACAACAAGCGCTGCAACGAAGTGCCACCACCGCCCAATATGGTCATGGACATAGCCTGCCAGAGAATTTGTGAGCAGCCGGACAAATCGGTTGACACTGAGGAGAACCCCGACGAAAACCAGTTTGATGCCGAGTTGGTCAGCGTG
>JAPUIP010000025.1 GCA_027296925.1 Candidatus Poribacteria bacterium
ACCAACCCGTCCGGAGCGGTCGAATTTTCCCAGTCGCTTCCACCTCATGCACAGGTAACTTCTCTGTTTGCCAACGAAATGGCGGGAGAAACCTACGGGGTTGAACTGTCATCGAAATGGCGACCGTTAGACTGGCTGCAACTACATCCCGTGTATACATTCCTCCAGATGCAACTGCGTAACAGTAATGCCGGTGATGAAGACCCTGCGGTGAATCTCGCAGAGGGACAGAATCCACGCCACCAGTTATCTATCCAATCGTCGGTCGATCTTCCCGGTCATTTTGAGTTCGATTTATGGGGACGTTATGTTGATGAACTTCCGAACATCAAAGTGGATAGTTACCTCACCTTTGACGCCCGTTTGGGATGGCGACCTGTCGAAAATATTGACGTATCCATTGTTGGAAAAAACCTTCTCGAAAAAGACCACCTTGAGTTTATCTCAGAGTTCCTCAATATAGAACAAACTTTCGTCAAGCGGAGTGTCTATGGGAGAATTACATGGGGATTCTAACCCTTTTTCAATACTGCACAAGGGTTGTGACAAACCGAAAACCGGCTTATCTGATAGGGGTTGTTATTGGACTCATCGCGTTCACTTCTGTGCAGGCCACTGATGCAGAATCCATTTCAGCGCGTGAGTATCAGATCAAGGCGGCTTACCTGTATAACTTTGCCAAATTTGTCCAGTGGCCCGCCGAAGCGTTCAAAGATGATACCACTCCTATCACCATTGGTATTCTCGGAGAGGACCCCTTCAGTGAACACCTTGACCGAATCATCAAGAACAAAACCGCCCAAGGTCGGCAAATAAAGGTGAGACGATTCAAGGGTCTCAAAGACCTCGAGTTTTGCCACATCCTCTTCATCAGCGAGTCAGAGAAGAAACGATTGAAGCAGATTTTGGAGTCCCTCGAAAATCTACATATCTTAACAGTTAGCGAAACGAAGGGGTTTGCCCAAAGCGGGGGAATGGTGAAATTTCTGCGAAAGAAAGACACAATCGGTTTTGAAATCAACATCTCCACAGCCGAGTGTGCTGGGTTGAAGATGAATTCTCAGCTTCTGAGCCTCGCGAAAATCGTCCGGGACAAACATCGCAGGTAACCGTTCAGGTCATGAAGTGAACTCCGCTTGTAGTGAGCCACGTAGCGACGTATAGCGAGAAGATACGGCACTCCACCTTGTTGCCGCTTTGCTGTTCCGTTCGCCGTCCCCGGTGCCCGAGCGGAAGCTTGCCCCTCAAAGTTCGGGAGCTTGCCCCCGCCTGAGGGGGTAAACTGCCCGCCTGAGGGTGTGGCGTTTTTCCCCGCTTCAACGGCGTTGCGTGCCTAACTACAAACAACCCACTGAACGGTTACCATCGCAGAAAGGAGAAGTAATGCCGATACTGAAAAATAGATCTGTCCAACAGAAGATGATACTCATCATCATGGCAATGAGCAGTGTCGCGTTACTGTTCGCGTGTTCGGTGTTCATTGCGTATGATTTCATTACTTTTCGGCAGGCGATGGTACGAGACCTCTCCATCCTGGCAAGTATTATGGGTGAAAACAACACGGCTGCCGCGCTCGTATTCAACGATCAGTCGGCTGCAGAGGGAATTCTCGCATCGCTGAATGCTCAGCCGCACATTGTTTATGCCCGGATTTATACCAAAGATGGCGCCGTATTTTCCAGTTACCACCGAAGCGATCTCGGGCACGAATCTTCTTCTTTGCCCCCGCTTACCGAAGAAAGCTATCATCATTTTGAAAATGACCATCTGGATGTTTTGAGGCCAATCCACTTTGATGGCGAGCGGATCGGTACGGTTTACATCAGATCTGACCTGCAGGAGTTACGTGGGCGGCGAAACCGATATATGAGTATTGTCCTCGTCGCCCTGATCACTTCCTCTTTAGTGGTTCTGCCATTATCATCAAGACTTCGACGGATTATCTCCGAGCCGATTTTGCATTTGGTACACACGATGAAAATCGTAAAAACGAATAAAGACTACACTGTCCGGGCGACAAAACATAACGACGATGAAATAGGCACGCTTATTGAGGATTTTAACGCAATGCTAACCGAAATTCAGACGCGGGATACGGCGTTGCGAGAAGCCAATGAGAATCTAGAAAAACATGTGGAAGAACGGACGAAGGAATTACAGCAGGAAATAATAGAGTGCAGACAGGCAGAGGAAGCCGCTGAGACTGCCAACCGCGCCAAAAGCGAGTTCTTAGCTAACATGAGTCATGAACTCAGAACCCCGCTCAATGCGATTTTGGGTTACGCCCAAATTCTTCAGAAAGAATCCGGCTTGACCCCAAAACAGAAGAAGGAACTTTCGACGATTCAACGCAGTGGCGACCACCTGTTAAGCCTAATCAACGATATTTTAGACCTCTCGAAAATTGAAGCCGACAAGATGGAGCTAAATCTGTCGGATTTTCATTTCCCCCCAATGCTCAAAAACATCGCCGATTTGTTCCGTGTTCGTGCCGAACAGAAAGGCATCACTTTGCACTATGAACCGCTGTCGGATCTCCCCGTCGCAGTCCGGGGCGATGAGCAAAAACTCCGTCAAGTTCTGATGAACCTACTCTCCAACGCTGTTAAATTCACGGATACCGGCGGCGTTGCTTTCAAGGTCGGTTACCATGAGGATAACATCCGTTTCCAAATCGAAGATACCGGCGTCGGCATCGCCCAAGAATCACTGGAGGACATTTTTGAGTCCTTCCAACAAGTGGGCAAAAAAAGCCTAACGACGAAAGGCACGGGTTTGGGCTTATCCATCAGCAAGCAACTTGTGAAACTAATGGGCGGTGAGTTGAGGGTCAACAGCGAGTTGGGGGCGGACAGCACGTTCTGGTTTGAATTGGCTTTGCCCGAAGTTAAGGAGATTGCAGCAACCGCATCATCAGATGAAAGCCCTTCGTGTGGTCGGACGAACCGAGCCCAAACCGTCATGGGGTACGAAGGTCAGCGGCGAAAAGTGTTGATTGTCGAGGATAATGCGGAAAATCGAGACTTGCTGGCGAATATGCTGGCTCCACTTGATTTTGAACTGCTCGAAGCGGTCGATGGAAAACAAGGCGTGGCCAAGACCATCGATTGGCATCCAGATTTAATCTTGATGGATCTGCGGATGCCGGTCATGGATGGATTTGAGGCGATGCG
>JAPUIP010000250.1 GCA_027296925.1 Candidatus Poribacteria bacterium
TGAACGCAAGGATGCCGAACATATTTTAAATAACATCTATAAAGGGCGTGTTGAAACGGTCCTCCCCGGCATGCAGATCGCTTTTGTTGACATCGGCGTGGAAAAACATGCCTTCCTGCATATTTCAGATATTAACCCCGATTTTGAAGAGGACGGTTCCGAAAAGAATTCAGCGAAATTGGATCTGAGCCCGAATGCAACCGGCTCCCCCAGGATGAGAAGAGGATATTCATATTCCATAAGCGATCTCATCCAAAAAGACCAGGAAATCCTTGTGCAGGTGGGTAAAGAGCCGATGGGGACAAAGGGTCCGCGCGTCACCACTGGTATCACGCTTCCGGGGCGTTATGTTGTCTATCTGCCAACGGCATCGCGTATCGGTGTATCCCGCCGCATCGAGTCGCCAGAGGAAAGGCAGCGCCTTCGAGAAATCGCCGAGGCTATGCGGGCTGATATTGAAGGCGGATTCATTATCCGGACCGCCGCGGAAGGAAAGAGCGAAGCTGAATTTTCGACTGAGATTCAGTACCTGATTAACCAGTGGCAAAAGATCAATGGAGAGGCGGAGAAAATATCCGCCCCCAATTTGGTGCACAAGGATCTCGGCTTTACTGTGCGTATCCTTCGAGATCAGTTTACTCAGGATGTGAAACAGTTTATCATCGATTCCAAAGAACAGTATCAATTTACACTTGACTATCTCTCCTCCGCTCTTCCTGAGTTGCGCTCACGGGTCCAACTCTACGACAAATCAACCCCCATCTTTGAAGCCTACGGAATCGATAAAGAACTCAAAAAAGCGCTGAGCGAAAAGATCTGGCTCAAATGTGGTGGATACATCGTGATTCAACAGACGGAGGCGATGGTCTCCATTGATGTCAATACCGGGAAATTTGTTGGCAAGGCAGATCCGGATAACACCATCCTGAGTGCGAACCTGGAAGCGGTTGAGGAAGTGGTCCGACAGCTCCGTTTGAGAGACATCGGGGGGATTATTGTCATCGATTTTATCGATATGGATTACTCCGAACACCGGCAGATGGTTTTCAAGATGTTGCAGCAGGCATTAAACACGGACCGCGCCCGGACAAATCTGTTGCATATCTCTGAGCTCGGACTTGTGGAAATGACAAGGCAGCGTACCCGGCCGAGCCTCGCAACGGTGCTCACCGAGTCTTGCCCCTACTGCGATGGGTATGGTTCGGTCCTTTCTATAGACACCATTACAATTGATCTGCTGCGAGCGATCAAGAACGCCTACCGGAGATCACGGAAAAGAAGATTGAAGGTGATTGCAAGTGAGCACATCATATCGCACCTGCTCGATGACAAAACCGATAAACTGGGACAGCTTGAAAAATCGATGAGGCTGCGGATTCAGATGCAAGGGGATGCAGATCTACACCTGGAGGACTATCGGATTTTTGATCAGGATACGAACCGTGAGATCTACTTGAATTAACATTGACAGCTAAGATGATTTTTGTTATACTTTCGGCTTGTGCCTCCACTTGGTACAGAGACTGGAAGCACAAGCCTCAAATTGCTGGTTTTTAAGGAGAGAAAAAGATGTATGCTGTATTTGCCTCGGGTGGAAAACAGCAGCGCGTTGAAGTGGATACACTGATTGACGTTGAAAAGCTGGAGGTACCTGTTGGTGAGGAAGTGACTTTGTCGAACGTCTTGGCCATCGGAGATGATGAAGGTCACGTTAAAGTCGGCACACCCTATCTTGAAAATGCCGCTGTTATTGGTGAAGTTGTTCAGCAAGGCAAAGAGAAGAAGATTATTGTTTTCAAATCGAAAAGGCGTACAGGCTATAAACGGAAGCTCGGACACCGTCAAAGATTTACCCGTCTACGCATTACGGAAATACAACATGGGAATAATACATCGGAGGAGGTAGACGAAAATGGCACATAAAAAAGGTGGCGGTAGCACACAAAACGGACGGGATAGCATTGGCAAGCGGCTCGGCGTCAAGAAGTTTTCTGGCAATTCTGTCAAGGCGGGAAACATCCTAGTCCGACAGCGTGGCACACACATCCACGCCGGAAAAAACGTTGGGCTGGGAAGTGACTACACGCTCTTCTCAAAAATTGATGGCTACGCGTGGTTTGAACGGAAAGATAAATATCGCCGTCAAGTCAGCGTTTACTCAGAACGCCCAAATTTCTAACCCGCTGTTGAATCTGATTTTGTCGAACCCAAAGCCTCGTCACCAGGCGAGGCTTTCTTTGTATCTGAAGTCAGCGTCTCTGCCCGGATCTTTTGTCCCTTGACTTGCCCTTAAACCGTGTTATAATGGTGGTACGCGAGAGGTGAGCGACGATGATGAAGATCGACACCGCAAAAATCCATGTGAAAGGCGGCCGAGGCGGAAACGGCTGTATCAGTTTTCGCCGCGAGAAATATGTGCCGCGCGGCGGACCCAACGGCGGCGATGGTGGGCGCGGCGGAAGCGTCATCCTCGAGGCGACAGCGGGGATGAGCACCTTGATTGATCTGTGGCACAATCCGCACCAGACCGCCGAAAATGGTCAACACGGCATGGGAAAACTGAGACATGGAAAGGATGCGCCGGATCGGATTGTCAAAGTCCCGGCCGGTACGCTTATCCGGCTGGCTGAGACGGGAGAGATGATCGCAGATGTAAAACAGCCCGGTCAGCGGGTGCTCGTTGCACGCGGCGGGCTCGGCGGCAAAGGGAACGCGCGTTTCAAAAGTAGCACGTTTCAAGCGCCGCGTGTCGCGGAAAAAGGGGAACCGGGCGAGGAACGCACGATTGAACTCGAAGTCAAACTCATCGCGGATATCGGCTTAGTTGGCTATCCGAACGCGGGAAAGTCGACGCTGCTGGCGCGGA
This sequence comes from Candidatus Poribacteria bacterium, assembly GCA_027296925.1. Classification (GTDB taxonomy): domain Bacteria; phylum Poribacteria; class WGA-4E; order WGA-4E; family PCPOR2b; genus JAPUIP01. The sequence continues at coordinate 2,867 of JAPUIP010000250.1, forward strand.
CATCCGCGGCGAAACCGAAAATCGCAAGTTACCCGTTCACCACACTCGCTCCCAATTTGGGGGTCGTCCGAATCGACCCCGAACATAACTTCGTCCTTGCGGACATCCCCGGTCTGATCGAAGGCGCGCACGAAGGCGCAGGGCTGGGGCATGACTTTCTGCGGCATATTGAACGGACGAAGATGTTGATTCACGTGATTGATGCGGCGGCTGTTGATGGACGCGATCCGATTTCGGATTATGAGCAACTCAACAAGGAACTCGAATCGTATAACCCAAGGTTAATCCGCTTGCCGCAGTTGATCGCGATCAATAAAATGGACCTGCCTGATGCGCAGACGAATCTGCCGCGCATCAAGGACTACTTCAGTAAGTTGAGAGAATCGAAAGCTCACAGAGCGGGGGATCGCGTTTTCTCGATCTCTGCGGTCACGGGTGAGGGGGTAGATCGGCTGATCAGAGCCGCGTACCAACTCCTGCAACGGATTAATCAGCGCATCCATGAGAGACAGGAAACTGAGCTTGATCAACCGACGTTCCACATCCCCAAATCACAGGAACGCTTTGAGCTAATCAGAGGGACAAATCGCTTTGTCGTGCGTGGCGAAGAACCGCGTCGTGCCGTCCTCATGACGGACATGGAAAATGACCAGGCGATTGTCCTGCTCCATCGAAAACTCCAAAGAATGGGTCTCATAAATGCCCTGACCAAGGCTGGCATCAAAGAAGGGGATACGGTGCAGATTGATGAGTTCGAGTTTACATTCAGTCCCGATGGAATCGACACAAATTGATCGGTGCCAACTGTTAGCGGGTGTCCGGCGGATTGTCGTGAAAGTTGGCAGCACGACGATCTCGCGGAATTTCGACCTCAACACCGGATGTCTGGACGGATTGGTCGAAGATCTCGTGACCGTGAGACGCAAAGGCAGAGAGGTGATCCTCGTGACCTCTGGCGCAATCGCGGCGGGCACTGGACGGTTGGAACTTCCGCGACGTCCACAAACGCTTCCCGGGTTGCAGGCAGCGGCGGCGGTTGGACAGAGCCGACTGATGCACGCTTACGAGAGTCGCTTTCAGCGGTATAACCTGATCACGGGGATGATGCTGCTCACACAGGATGACTTCAACTCCCGCGAACGTTATACCCACATGAGTGATACACTGCGTGCGCTCCTGGGGATGCGCGTCGTACCAATCATCAACGAGAATGATACCATTGCGGTGGAGGAGATCAAGGTCGGCGACAATGATACGTTGGCGGCTTACGTGACCAATCTCGCGGAAGCGGACCTGCTGGTTATCTTATCGGATCAGGACGGGTTTTATACTGCAGACCCGCGTAAGCAGCCGCAGGCGAAGTTGATCAGCATTGTCCCAAATATTACAGAAGAACTTCATCGTGCGGCGGGAAGCGCTGGATCCGCGGATGGCATCGGCGGGATGATCACCAAGTTACGCGCGGCGGAAATCGTAACCGGATCTGGTGAAATGATGGTCCTTGCCAATGGATCTGTCCCACAGGTGGTCAACCGCATCCTGTCAGGAGAAAACCTCGGGACGTTGTTTCTCCCGCAGGAGCGGATGTCGGGGCGAAAACGATGGATCGCTTACTCGCGTCCTCCCAAGGGGCTCCTGTTCGTCGATAACGGCGCCCGAGATGCTGTCATGCTTCGCGGCACAAGCCTCCTGCCATCAGGGGTACAAAGGGTGAAAGGCGACTTTGCCTATGGGGACACTGTCTCCTGTCTGGACGAAAATGAACGTGAATTTGCCAGAGGGCTTGTCAATTATGATATCCGGGAGTTGATTCAGATTATGGGCAAACAGACCGGCGAAATTCGGACAATTCTCGGATACCATTATTATGATGAAATCATCCATCGGGATAATCTGGTGGTGGTGCGCAAGTGTAACGCATGAGGCGTAATACTAACTCCAGATCTAAAGCCAACTCATGAACCTTCGGAAGGTTCGATGACTTACCGGTGTCGTTTCTGGGCTCAAAACCCTTCCGACGGTTAGTAGTCGGTTGATTCAGAATTGGTATCAGAATGAACTGGAGGGTCATATGAAAATTGGTGTGACGCAAATCATTCTCTCAGATATGTCACTCGACGATACGCTTGACCTGTGTCAAGAGGCGGGTTATGAAGCGGTCGAACTGGTGTTCAGAGGCGGAAAAGATCTGGATGCCGGCATGAGTAAATCGGAGATTCAGAGCGTCGGCGAGAAGTGTGCGGCTGCGGGCATTGAAATCGGCAGCGTAATCGCCAACTACGCGGATCGTGGGAACCTGCTCAGTCCAGACGCCGCCGAGCGCGAACGGGGAGTCAAATCCCTTGTCCGCAATCTGGAGATCGCCGGTATACTCGGCGTCGGCGGAATCCTTTTGCACCCAGGGCAACTCACCGTCGAAGGCACATATCAGGCCGTCTGGGATAACCTTGTTGGTATTCTGAAGGATGTCGCCCCGGTAGCCGCGTCCAATCAAGCGTCGATTGGCGTGGAAAATGTATGGAACAAATTCCTGCTCAGTCCGAAAGAGATGCGCGAATTTGTCGATACCGTTGGCAGCGAATGGGTGGGGACCTACCTCGATACCGCCAATATGATGGCTTACGGATATCCTGAACACTGGATTCGCGAATTAGGCAGCCGGATTACGCGCGTCCATTTTAAGGACTTCAAGCGGCGTGAGCATCAGTTTGTCAACCTGCTGGATGGCGACACCGATTGGCCCGCTGTCGTGCGTGAACTGCGAGCGGTCGGATATGACGGGCCTGTCATCCACGAAGTTGGCGGCGATCGCGCCACCCAGATTGATATTGCCAAACGGATGCGGAAAATCGTTGCTATGTAGAGATTCATACCAGTTCGCAATCAGGCGTTAATGCATCTGTGAACCACCGGCAACGCTGAGTGCCAGCCCCGTGAGATAGTCCGACTCGGAGGAAGCGAGGAACGCCGCCATCTTCGCAACGTCTGTCCCCTGCGCAACCCGCCCTAACGGAGTCACCGAACCGACCCGCTGTATCATCTCTGCCCGATACGCTTGGGCGGATACATCTTTGGGCGCTAGCGCGGCTGCTATGTAGTCAACCCGCTCCGTGTCCACAAGGGTTGGGCAAATGGCGTTGACGTTGATGCGGTGCGGGGCCAGCTCCAGCGCCAGCGACTGGGTGAAGCCAATCACCGCGAACTTCGAAGCGCAGTAGGCAGCGTAACAGGCGGAGCCCTGTTTGCCCGAGGTCGAGGACATATTGACGATCTTGCCCCCTTGACCTCGGTCGATCATGTGCCGAGCGATCGACCTGCAGCAGAGGAACGTCCCCTTGACGTTGACCCGCTGCACGAGGTCCCAATCCTTTTCGTCCAGGTTAACCACCGCCACGCGGTCCCGCCCGGGGCGTGAACCGGCGTTGTTCACCAAGATGTCAATATGCCCGAACTGCTCAAGCGCCTGTTGGACCATCTGCTTCACTTGATTTGCGTCGGAGACATCCGCCACGATTCCCGTAGCGCGCCGCCCCGTCGCCTCGATTTCGTGAACCACATCCGGCAGACCGCGCCAACCCGATTGACTTTCGGCATAAGGACGCGCCGTCACGTCGTTGACAATCACATCGGCGCCCTCCCTGGCGAGTCGAGTGGCAATGGCACGTCCGATGCCGTGTTCCCCACCGGCACCCGTTACGAGGGCAACTTTTCCATTGAGATTATACATATGGAGGATGTCCTTTCAACTCGGTTACCAGCCGATTGCGTAAGATGTCGATCGGGGGTCTGCACCACCCATACGGGTGCCGGTCTCCGCATCCACAGTGATTGCGCACACACAACTCACCGAACCCCAATCCTGATCATCGCGAAGGATATGCCCCCGAGCCCGCAAGGCTTCTCGCACCTCCGCTTCAACGCGGGCTTCAACCGTCACCTCGCCCGGCTGCGAGCCGTGAGGCCAGAACGAGTTCGGAAAACTGTGCGTGACGACGCGAGGCGCCTCGATAGCCTCCTGCGGTTCCATCCCGAATTCGATAATGTTGAGGAACACCTGGAGCATGCCTTGGATCTGTGCATCGCCGCCGGGACATCCGATCGGCATAAACGGCTTTCCATCTTTGAGGACCATTGCCGGGTTCGGCGTGAGTCTCGGGCGCTTCCAGGGCTGAAGACAGCAAGGATGATCCTTATCCAGCCATGTCTGGGTCCCGCGTGCGGACATTGGAAAACCTAAGCCCGGGATGATTGGTGTGCCTCCGACCCCATCTGACGGCGTTGCTGAAAATGCGTTGCCCTCTTCGTCAACAACGCAGAGGTAACTGGTATCACTTTCCCATTCCGAGATGCGATCCGGCTGGGGACGATTCGCATCCACGCGCGGAAATGGGCCATTCGCGCCACGCGGTTCAGGGTGGAATCGCCACGGATTTCCCGGCGCCGGCATATCCGGAGCAGCCTGCTGCGGATGGATGGCCTCGCGTCTCTCAGCGGCATACTCGTCAGCTAGCAAACCAGCCATTGGCACCTGCACAAAATCGGGGTCACCGAAGTACGCATGTCGATCCGAAAAGGCCAGTTTGAGGGATTCAATGATCGTGTGGAGATAGTCCGCCGAACCATGTTCCATTCCGCTCACATCCGTCCCTTCGAGGATCTTCAGGGCCATAAGTAGCGTGGGGCCTTGGCACCAGGGACCACAACTGTAAACGTCATAGCCTTTGTAGGTGATATGCTCCGGTGGTTCGACGCGAACCGAAAATGCGGCGAGATCTTCGTAGGTCAGCAAGCCACCTTCCTGTCGATAGAAATCAGCGATTTCGTGGGCGATTTCACCTTTATAGATGAGATCACGAGCGGCTTGTATCCCCGCGTGTCGGTCTGCGCCAGCACTGCGTTCGGCATCGATCATCCGCTTGAAGGTATTCGCCAAATCCTTCTGGACGAAGAGCTCGCCAATTTGCGGTACGTGTCCGTCGGGGTTGTATACAGCAGCGGTTGATGGCCAGGCTCTTACGCCATCTCCGCTCACAAGACCGTGAAATTGGGCATCCACCGGGCGACCATTTTCGACGAGATCTAACGCCGGCTGAATCACCTGTTCAAAGGTCATCGTGCCGAATCGTGCGAGCGCCGTCAGCCACCCATCGGGCGCCGCCGGCATCACTGTGCGCAAAATCCCAGCGGGGAGATCTCCGCCGTGATTCTCGTGGAAGTAGTCCATGGTCGCGGCCTTGGGCCAACGCCCCAATCCGCTAATCGTTTCGACGGGATGACCCGCCGCTGGAGAGTATATAATCGGTGCGACGCCTCCAAAATGCGCCGATCCGGGTTGAAGAACATTGATACAGATTCCGGTTGCGACACCGGCGTCGGCGGCATTGCCTCCGCTTTCGAGGATGCGAACCCCCGCCATCGTTGCGAGGTAATGAAGCGATGAGACCAGATAACGTTTCCCTCGGATTGAGGGGCGGTGACTGTTGGACATCTGCCTTGCTCCTTTCATGGATGCTATCCGTCAAATGGGTGTCCGGCAGGCAAATCCAGGTTCAGAATTTCGATGACCCGCCGGATCGGAATGCCGTGCCGGATGTTGCCATCCCGTCCCTGGACGGTGTGTGATTTGAGTAGCGAGTTGATGATCGATTCTTCCGTAGCTTCAATCACGGCTCGGAAAAGGTGGGTGAGAGCGGCTTCGTCGGGGAAAGTTGACCGCTGAACTTCGCCGCCATGCGCAGAAGCGTCAATGCGGTTGGTCGTCGAAAACGCGATGACAAAATCACCGCTACTATGCGATGCAATTGCGCCGGTGCGGGCGAGCCCAAATGCGGCGCGTTTGGCGACTCGGGTGAGTTGTCGATGGGAGAGGGGGGCATCTGTCGCGACGATGATCATGATAGAACCCGGCGGCTCCTGGAAGTCTGCCGGCGTCAGATGCTTTCCAATGGGGAATCCGTCGATTCGGAGATCGCTTGCCGCCCCGGTATTGGTGAGAACCAACGCGCCGACCGTATACGCGGTTCCGTCGATTTCGACCACGCGCGAAGCTGTGCCGAGCCCGCCTTTCCAGCCGAAACCGCTCATGCCCACTCCCGCGCCAACAACGCCTTCCTCGACATTCGTACGATCGGCAATTTCCAACGCCTGAAATACATGCTCACGCCGGACATGCCGTCCCAAAATATCGTTCAGAAAGCTATCGTTGCATTCACCGACGATGGGGTTAAAGGAGTGGACATTTGGATTCTGTGCTGAGACATAATCCACAACGGCGTCGGCAACGGTCCAGACATTGAGCGTATTCGTCAGGAGGATGGGGGTTTCAATGTTACCGAGTTCAAGCAGTTGCGCCAAGCCAATCGATTTGCCGAACGCGTTGATGATGTGTGCGGTTGCCGTGACTTTGTCACGGAAGAGATTTCCATCGTGAGGCAAAATGGCTGTCACGCCTGTACGGATGGGGCCTTTACCGGGGTCGAGTTTCCCTTCACCCGATATGAGCGTCACATGCCCGACTTTGACGCCGG
>JAPUIP010000251.1 GCA_027296925.1 Candidatus Poribacteria bacterium
CCCAAATCGCTGATGTCTTCGGGATGAGGAGCGACGAAGACCCCCATCAGTTCCCGGGCCACCAGCATATCACGGACAGACTCAAGCACCTGCTGCACGGCACTGGCGTAAAACGTAACCACGGGCCTTTCGACGAGATCGCCCAAACGCAATAGCACGACCGGCATGTCCGCGCGCGGAGCGACATAACCCTCAGCGGTCAGACCGAGCCTGACATGGATCTCAAGGACATCTTCGAGGGATGGCAGGCCATCTTGCTGGCGCACGAACTCCGGAATAAATTCGCTGATCGGATACGCCGGACCGTCTTCTGCCAGAGGCACGGGTTCAGAAACGGTTTCCTGAACATTCTCCTCAGTCATCTGCTCTTCAGTTTGAGCATTCTGATCCTGCGCGAAAGCCGTGGCCGGTAACAGAATACTCAAACCAAACACGGCTAAACGTGGATAAATACGCATCCATACAAGAAAATCCCGCGATACTTGCTCTTGAGACATTGTATATCCACCGCCTTGCTTCACATCAGCACGTAGGAAAAGAGTCTTTTTACAGTTATCGCTTCAACAGCCTATACGTATTAGACATTGGGCCTTCTATTGAATCTGTGACTTCCAATACAGTCGACAGGATCCGCATAATCGTTACAAAGACACGGCTGCGGAAGACAGAGAAGTTACTCCGGTTCCGTGGATTACATAGAGATTGCTGGAAGTGCATGGCATCATCTTCAGGTCTTTCGCTCAGACCTGACTCACGCTTCACTGCTCCGTTAGCCATGTCGATGAGCATTGAGATTCGGGCAGATCGCCCGGACCAGCAAAGGAGCGTAACTCCATGAAATCACTAAAGTTAGTTGCCGGATGCATGGTTGCCTTTTTCGCCGGCTGCTCATCCCCGCCGACGGGTCCGGACCAGGCTCAGGACAAAATCGCACTCGCCCAATTCAGCCCCAATGGTGGATCTGAATTCAGTGAAACTGGTGTATTCCATCTCGGTGCCGGTGACGAGCTTGGACGCGAGATTTTTGTTCATTATCTGACCTATCTCAAGACTGACGATGGTGAGTACTACACCACTGGTCAGGATCCCGCGCCAAATAACGAATAAGCGAATTTATGGGTCGAGTCCACGGACATACGGCCCAATCGCCAAAAAGCGGACAACCATACGCTGTTTCCCCTTCACGGATACTGTTTGAGAAGCCGCATGAGCGCACGCTCAACGTCAGGCTGAGGTGACCGCTCCAACTCACGCATAATAATCTCCCGAACTCGTCGGCGTCCGAAAATCCGGTCCACATACGGTGCAAGTCGTTTCACATCTTCATGGGGCATCGAACGACGCAGGGCGAGAAGCAAAATCTCAAGCTGATCCGCTTTGATACTAGGGTTTAATCGACTCTCCATCAGATGCCATAGCATGTCTCGCTCCCGCTCCTGCGGTTCGTCCATGTGCTTCCAGGCTTTGAGGAAATCATCCGACAATCCGGCACGAAAAAGACTTCCGAGCACTGCTTCTGCTGCGTTATCTCCAACATCCTGTTGCTCCGCCAAACGCCAGAGCTGAATGGCCAGATCATCGCGTCCGAGAAGTACCAGTGACTTGACCGCATTCCTATATACATCCCCAGATGGTTTGGTTTGAATCAACCCCATTAGCGTTCGGGTCCGATCGGCCAGCTTCCTGCCGTATGCGGCGGGTTGCTGGATGCGTTGTCTTTTCACTCTGTTCGGCGAAGGGAAAGTCATCAGGGGATCGCCAAAAGTATTGATACGACAGGGTCGGACGAGGATGCCGTCTTCCGTCCACCACCGACACGCCACCAAAAAGGGCGCCATTCCGACCAACCGTCCGGCCAGCTTATCCGGCGGTACAAAGGCCGATAACAGGGGCTCATGGACCGAACCGACAAAAGCGTAGGCACCGTGATCGATCCATCTGCCAGCCACCGTGGCGGAATTGGCCGGCGAGCGCATTGACCAACTGTGCGTGAAATGCACCACTGTCGGAACGCTACAGACCGGCACATCGATTGCTGTCGCCACTCCGTCTGAAAGATGAAAATCCCCGGCATTGCCCTTGGAGTTCATAATCAAGATATCGCGTCCAAATCCCGAGGCTAGCGATTCCATCCACGGTGCCTTGCCTGCCGCTGCTCCTTGTGTATGCAATACATCGAACCCCTGCTCCCGCAATGAATCGGCGGCCTTCCCCATGACGTATGATTTCCAGGTATCTTGATCCGGATAGGTGTTTATCAGTGCGATGGATTCCCGGGGGAGAAACAACGAACACATGGCGACGTATACGCAGCGGATTTCGGAGCCAAATATCCACCCGGTAAAGGCGTAACGACTCCAATCCTCGCGTCGGGAGAGATAATCCGTCAGGGCAATCGGACCTTCGCGGTATTTTTCAGGCACGGGTACACGCTGATTGTCCGGAATCTGAATCCTGACCTTTCCCGCCATCGACCGACAGATCGTAAGCGTGTCGATTGCATCACCGATAACCTGATAGGGAAGTCCGCTTTCAATTATGAGATCTTCCACCCTTTTTCTCAACCGTCGGGCTTGCGCATCATCCAGGGTGGCGTTGGGTTTTCCGAATTGCCCATCCAGCCAGAGCAACGGTTGCCCTCGGCCCGCCGCCAGGGCGATCGCTGCTGTCCAGGCAGGATCTAATACCGAAGTCACAATCACTCCCGGAGGTGAATATCCCTGCGCCGCAAATGTTTCCGTTATTGATTGTGAATCTGGATCACCTCCCCAGGATCCAACCACAATTTTTTCGAGCCCGGCTCTCTTTCCGGCGGTATGACCTTTCCATTCCCCTACGGAATCCCTCACAATAATCTCCTCCGGTCGAAAACGCCTCAGAAACATCGGCGTCAGGAAATCGTCCTCAATCAACACCGGCCATCGCCCGCCAATCGACCATTTCGACAATTCATCGAGATAAGTCGCCGCATCAGGAACCAGGACCACACGATCAATCAGGGGAAATGAAAGTTCAACTTGAAGCGAGCGTATTCCGAGTTTTGTCACCCAGTGAACCGGAGCTTGATCCTCGCGAGGGTCCTGAGCCTGCTCTTGTCCGACTTGGGCACCTTGAGCAAATGACAAGAGACCGGAAGAGAGAATCAACAGGAGACGGATGTTCATGAATTGATTGTATGAGTATTGGCAGTCAGGGTTGGAATGGAATCGCTTGTTTCCATCTGGACAATCCGCTCGGCCATCGATCAGAGAAGATGACGAAGGGGATTAAGCTGAATGTTGTCCCGTCCGGGGATGATCACATCGGCGATCTCAACCGCCTCACGAAATGATTCCTGAGCCTGTTCGATCGAAACGCTATTCGGAAGCACCTTACCCTGTTCGAGATGCTCAGATGTTGCCACCGCATCGCCACAAATCAGCGTGGTCATGTTTGGCTGCGCCAGAAGCAGACCACAGGTTCCCGGAGTCACTCCGGGAAGGGGAAAGAGATCCACTCCGGGGGCAAGCGAGTCCGGAGCGACCTCGCAGCGGGCCAGCAGCTCGCTTTGGGTTTCGATCAGAGCGACCAGTTCATCATCGTCCCCATTCTCCGCCTCGGCGATTTGCATGTGAAACGATTCTTCCACTGATTGGCGTTCGGCTTCGTGAAGAAGCCAGAGGGCCATATCAAAGGCAGGCAGAGCCCGTCTTTGGTCCGCCTGAAAGGATGTCATAAAAACATGCGTGATATCATCTGGTTGAAGGCTTGTGCGTTCGGAAATCCTCGCCAGCAGGGCGGGGGCGGGAAGCGATGGATTGACGAGAATATGCGTATCCCCCGCCGAAATAAGTATCGTCGTCGCGTGGCCGGTACGTATCTGTGCCTTTTCATTCCAGAGCGGA
>JAPUIP010000252.1 GCA_027296925.1 Candidatus Poribacteria bacterium
ATTTCATCATTCCGCGGTTAATCGTCTACGGCATGAGCGTTTTACATTTACGGCGGATCTAATCGAAGCGACTGCAACAGTGGGTTTTATGCCAATTTTGCGCCGATTATGTCATGAGAATTTGCAATCTCTTAAAAATTCGGAATTCGCCAACAGCATCTTCAGTTCTGTTACCCCTTGATGGAGGAATTTCTAGCGATTTCGCAATTGACAAAACAGGTGGAAGCGGTTATAATCATCTGATCCGACATTTTATCATGGGGAGATTTGAATGATGTACAGAGGTTTTCAGCTGGATCGGTTTCAAGAGGATGCCATTCACGCAATAGATCAGCATCATTCCGTCATCGTTACGGCGCCGACAGGAGCGGGAAAAACTGTCATTGCGGAATATGCTGTGGAAAAGTGCATTCAGACAGGCCGTCGCGTGATTTATACGGCACCGATCAAGGCGTTGAGCAACCAGAAGTACCGAGATTTCTACCAGACATACGGCGATCGCGTTGGCATCGTCACAGGGGATGTGGTACTGAATCCGTTTGCTCAAGTGCTGCTGATGACCACCGAGGTCTTCCGAAACACCATCTTTGATGATATGACCCGTTTGGAAGATGTCGAGTACGTGATCTTCGATGAAATCCACTATATCAATGACATTGAGCGTGGAACCGTTTGGGAAGAGAGTATTATCTTTGCGCCTCAGACAATTAAGTTTGTCTGTTTGAGTGCAACCATTCCGAATATCAACCAATTTGCGGAATGGATGCGGACAGTCCGAGAGATCGAAATCGACGTGATTGAAGAGCTTGAACGTCCTGTGCCTTTGGAGCATCACCTTTACCTGGAAGGTTACGGCATCGGCGATCTCGAGAGTCTGCAACGGATTCAGAGAGTTCTCAACAATGAAGAGCTTGATGACGAAGCCATCGCCGAGGCGGTGCCCAACCTCATTCGCACAGATCTCGTTCGTTACATTCAGGATCAGAATCAGCTTCCCTGCCTCTACTTCTGCTTTAGCCGGAAAGGCTGCGAACAGAACGCGGAATCGTATGCCAACCAGAATTTCCTCACTCCCAAACAACGCGAGGATATCCTTCACCTCTTCGATTCTCTCTGTACGCGATACAATATCCACGAAACGCGCAACGTCAAAGTCTTTCGCCAACTCGTCTCTAAAGGTGTGGCATATCACCATGCCGGAATGTTGCCAACCTTAAAGGACGTTGTTGAACGCTTGTTCACCTCTGGACTGATTCAGCTGCTGTTTACGACAGAGACCTTTGCCGTGGGTATTAATATGCCGGCATGCACGACGGTTTTCGATAGCCTGGAGAAATACGATGGTGTGAACTTCCGCTATTTGAAAGCCCGTGAGTATCATCAAATGGCCGGGCGTGCGGGTAGACGCGGCATTGATCCGATCGGTTATGTCTATGCGCGAGTTACCCCACAATATTCAGATATTGAGCAGGTCCGTCGAATTCTTACCGACAAAATCGAATCGATTGAGAGTCAGTTCAATCTGTCCTATTCCAGTATTCTGAATCTCTACGAAAAATATGGGGATGCCATCTACGATGTGTGCACCCAGAGCTTGAGCAACTTCCAGAATTATGAACGGGTCAGAAGAACGGAGACGAAGATCAAACACGCTTCCCAAACACTGAAAGCACTTCCCCCGCCCACTTGTATCCATGACAATGTTGATGGGCTTGAGCAGATTGGTGGCTATAGCCGCATCTTAGATCAGATTGCGGAGCGGATTCAACTCTCAAAGGTCCAGCGACTTGCCATTAAACGCAAAGAGCGTCGACGGAAAAGGCATAAGGAGCGGCGTCAAAAGCTTACACAGATTGATCGGGAAGTGCGGCAGGTTGAGTCTGCCAAACACGGGAATCTCTGTCATGGTTGCCAACAGTTCAAGCAATGCTATCAGCGTTATCGCAAAATCGAACACGCCGAAAATCGACTGCACACGCTTGAGGATCAGAAAGTCTACTTTGAGCATTATCAGCGAAACCAGATCTCTTCACGGCTGAAGGTGCTCGAAGAACTTGGTTATATCGACGAATCTGGCTTATTGGCGAGAGGACAGATTGCATCACAGATTTACGGTTATGAAATGCAGGTGACTCAGCTCCTCTTCAGAGGCTTTTTTGAGGGATTAAGCGAAGATGAATTCAATGCCCTTGTGATGGCGATCCTCTGCGAACCCAGAAAGGATTGGGGCAATTATAGAAAACTGAAAGACAGACGACTCATAAGACTGCTAAAAACGGCCGACAGAGAAATCGATTCCGTTCGAATATTAGAGGAACAGTACCAGGTCGCTGAGATTACCCCGGTGATGGAAACGAAGCTGAGTACAGCCATTCTGGCATGGAGCGAGGGCTGTGAGTTTGAGGAACTCCACCAATATGTCATGCTGGCTGATGGCGACTTTGTGCGTTCGTTTCGGCTGGTTATCGATCTGCTGCGGCAGATGCACCGTGCAATGGCTGGACACACCGCTCTATTGGATAAGATCGAACGTTGTCTGGCGAAGATCAACCGAGATGTGGTAGACGCTGAACGCCAGTTGCGGATTGGGCAGGAAGAAACTGCGGCGAACGACGCATCGATCAGCCAATAGTCGCTTGCAGCCGGTACAAGGAAGACGATAAAGCCAATGCAATTCAGTCACCAGATCGGGGTTGATTTTGATCCACAGGGGATTTTACTCGATTTGGAATCACGCGAAACCAAATATGAGCGACGATTCAGGTTGTCAGCAGACTTTTCGCTTGTCGCCGAATTCGAATTGTGTTACAATAGTTAACATTAGGTTATGCTTATGTGAACCTGAATCCGTTACCTAAAACTTTACTGATGGAGAAATAACATGGTAGATCAAGAGTTTGAGCTCACTGCGAAACTACAAATCCGGACGATCACCGCAAAGGACGCGAAAGACCTGCAGACCTACTGTTTTCCCAATCAGACTGCTGAGGACATCGACAAGGAATTAAAGGAAGACCTCGCGCGAAACAAGAAGGGAGAGGTCTATCGAATTGTTGCTGAAGCGAGTGGGCATACGATTGGGAACATTCGCCTCGAACGCAGCAAAGCCGATAATGAGCTCGGTGAAATCAGTCAATTGACAGTTTCACCGCCTTTTCGGCAGTTTAAAGTTGCGGATAAGTTAATCGATGTTACCGAACAGATCGCTGAGGAAAATGGAGTTAAGACGCTTCAGATCGAGTTCCCGAAGTCTGAAAATGCGATCATAGCCGCCTACAAAGGGTGGGGATTCGCTGAACGTCCGGTGGTGACCCTGCAAAAAGTGGTCAAATCCCCTGAACCAGAAAGTACCACGGAGGAAGCTTCTGAACCGGAAGAATCCCCCGAAACCTCTGACGATAAAGAGGAACAGCAAAAACTGCTGTAGTAGATAACCGCGTAAAACGTAAAATATAAGCCTCGTATGTTTTACGTTTTACGCTTCACGGATTGGAGCGAAACCATGAAGAAATACACGAATTTATGTATCGTTGCGATTGGCGTTGCTGCGTTTCTCATGGGTTGCGGCACCCAAAACGAATCCCTTTCTAAAGGGAAGGAACTGATTAAATCTGACAAACGTCGGAAAGAGGAACGTGCGGCACAGCAGTTTAAGTTGGCGATTCAGCAGGAGGCAGATAATGCGGAGGCGCACTACCTTTTAGGTTATTACGATTCTGAGACATTTTACGAAGATGGCGATCCGCAGAAGGAAAAGGCATCGATTGAAGAGCGTGGCAAGCACATGTTTCTCGCTTACCAGAACGATAAACGCAAATACCGAGAGATCCTTGTTTTCGAGACATTGAGGGACCGTTCGCCTGAGGTTCAGAACACAGCATTGGACGCACTTAAACGTATCTACAAACAAGACGATCGGAAGAAATTACTCAACTCCCTGAAAAAAGCGATTAAGTCCAACGATAACCGAGACCGACATGACGCCCAGTGGGTGCTGGCTGCACTTGGGCGGGAGGATGCGGATACAATCATTCCGATTCTCTTGGACCTGTTGGATTACAAACGGGAAGAAACGCGCTTGAACGCTGTTAAGGCACTGGGCAAGATTGGTAGCGAAAAGGCAGTCCCAAATCTGGTCCAGATCGTCAACTCGGGCTCTGCCAAACGTAAGAGAGATAGGGAAGTTGCGGAAATCCGGCGGCTCGCAGTCGAAGCGTTGGGCAACATTGGGGGCGCTGCCGTACAGGAATTGGTCGCGATCGTCCAGAATAAAGGTTCTTCGATGCGTGTCGATGCGATTCAGGCCTTAGAGAAACTCGGTGACGAACGTGCTGTCAACCCTCTGTTAGAGGTGTTAAGTGATCAGGGAAGCCGAGAAGTCGTTGTCCAATTCTGAACCTGCAAATTGATTCAAAAGGAGATCTCATGATGTGGAAAGGAATACTTTGTGTTATTTTAATCGGTGCGGCATTGGGCGCCGGTGGGTGTGGGGATAATCGCTATTACGATGATCGACTTCAAATGGAAGTTCAACAGTTGGACAGCGACCTCGATAACCGTTGGTCAACGACAGGTGTCGTGATTATTTCCGTAAAAGGTGGTCCGGCAAGCGCCGCAAAGCTCGAACCTGGTGAACTCATCTCCTATGTCATTGGCGAAAGGAAGGTCGATAGTCGCGGGAGCTATAATCAAGCCGTCAAGCAAGCGATGAAGGGCGATAACAACTTTATCCTCAAATTGACGGATGGTCGAACCATTCGGATAGCCGTTCGAAGGAAAGGCGATCAGGCCGGTCTGGAGGTCGATGGCAACCGCGTCAGCAAGGTGACGCCGGGCAGTCCGGCGGATACCGGTAACATAAAAGTCGGAGACATTATCGAAAGCGTAATCGATGAGCGGAATATTAAGAAGATCAAAGACTACAAGAAGGCAACCCGTGAGTTTGCGAAGCATGATTCCAAGGTGACATTCCGCACAACCGAATTGGTTGGCATTAAGATTGCCACCATAAACGCGCTTGGTAATTTGGGCGATGTTCGTGCCATTGACCTGTTAAGGGGGATTTTAGAAAGTGAGGGAAGTACGCTCCGTCAGCCGGCTGCCGAAGCCTTAGAACGCCTTGTCGCATTGAGCCAATTGAACGATCTCTTCCAAAAGTTTCAGAACGCAAACGCGAATGAATTGCCGGCGGATAGGTTAGATGCCCAGAAACGCGAGTCTGCCGAAATCCTGGGTTTACTCACTGTCGACCTTGAGAAAAACCTTGCTACGCTCAATGATCCATTCGGCACGCAATTCCGCCATAGATCTGAAGCCCTCTACGAAAAGATAACCGATGGCAGCATGGTCGCGTTGGCCCCAAAGTATATCCAACGAGAAGTCGAACCGGACCAGGAGATTCGGCGGGATTGCATCTCCATTTTGGGACATCTCAAACCCACATCTGCCATCCCTAACCTGATCGCTGTGATGGAAGATAACGCTGAAATCCCCGGCATCCGATTTCAAGCCGGACTGGCACTCAGCCAGATCGGGGCGCCGGCAGTCGATTTTCTGATTGCGGCCTTCAATCGAGGGGAGGCCAGCGTCAAAGATATTGCCGCCTCTGCGCTCGGAAGCATCGGTGGCAACAAATCGCGAAATGTCCTGATTCAGGCACTGGACACGATAGCCGATCCAACGATTAAGCTGACTGTGGCGGACGCTATCGCCAAAATCGGTGACCCGACTTCCATTCAGGCCCTCCGGCTTCAAAAGCAGCGCCTCCCAGCGGATAGTGGCTTAGGGACTTTCCTCAGCGAACTGCTCAAACAACTCGAAACGCAATCGATGTAAAAGCTGACAGATCTCGTGTGCCACCAGAGCCCTGATTGGAAATGCTCATTGATGAGCGGATTTTGGACGATGCGAGTGAAAGTTCGTCGATTCACCTGCCGTTGCAACCCTCCCTGCTCAAGCAGTCAGCAATGCGGATTATACACTGAACCAAAGAAAGACTGACAAATGACAACCATAAAATTGAAGGGGTCAATTACCGAAGATGGTCAATTAATTTTGCCTGACAAGTGTTTACCTTTGACACCGGGAGAGGTATCAGTACGCCGATCAGAAATTCTCATTTACGGATTGCACAAGTTTTGCTGTGTGTGAGCGTGAGCATATCAAGCATGCTATTGCTATAGATAGACATTTTCAAATCATGCAACTGATTCTGTTACCGTCAGGAATAGGAGCTATCTGATCCATTGTCGTCGATTCGTTAAATCCCATGAAAATTGGTGTGATTTCAGATCTGCATACCGATGTGACCCCGCTGAATAAACAGATCCTCCCCTACATTGTCCAAGCGGCTGAGAAAGCGGAACTTAACATCTTCATCCTCGCCGGGGATCTCTCGCCAAATCTCCTTGAACTTGCCAAAATCCTCACCGTATTCACCGAATCCAATCTGAACTGTCCAAAGTTGTTTGTGCCGGGAAACCACGATATTTGGGTGATCGAGCACCCCAGTGTGACGAGCGAGAAGAAATCTCAAGCCATCGCGGAGATCTGCCGTGCGTGCAACTTCCACGCGCTTGGCACCGCCCCTTTTGTTCTGAACGGCATCGGTTTTTGCGGAACCATCGGTTGGTATGATTACTCGTTTGGACGGAAAAAGTACAACATTTCAGAAGAGAAATACGCATCGAAACAGATGCTGGGTTCCGTCTGGAATGACTTGCATTACGCGAAGTGGAGTGGGACAGATCGAGAAGTCGCTCACCGATTTGAGGCGGACCTGCGACGCCAGATCGATTCGATTAAAGATTCAGTTTCTCAGATTATTGTGACGACTCACCACGTTCCTTTCCAGGAATCCGTCCACTATCGTGGAAGATTGCCCTGGGACTTTTTTAGCGCATTTATGGGCAGTCGAGGGCTCGGCGAGATCTGTCTGAAAGAGCCACTGATTACCCATGCGCTGTTTGGGCACACTCACATGCCGATTCGGCAGCAGCTTGGGGATGTCACCGCAATCTGTTCTCCAGTTGGCTACCTGCGCGAACCGCCCGCGCAAGGCTTACCTTCCTATGCAGCAGAACGCCTGACCTGCTTGGAGATCTGAGTCCAAATCAGAAACGCCCGGTTCGCGTCAATCGATCCGCCAGAGACACGGAACCTCGCCGCATCACACAACACACATCACCCGGTGTGCAAACAGTTTGTGAGCCAAGTTACGGAATTGGGGAATGGGGCGGCGTACCATTCAAACATGATGAAGAATTGATTTCCATAAATGCACTAAGTGTGATGTGTAGCAAGCGATTTATCCGCCATCCGATCACCGTAAGAGGAGGTAACACCTGAATGGATCATCCGAATCGACGCACGAGTGTGTCAGCGCAAGCGAGCTTATGGGCTTCCCACATTTTACGTATTACGTTTTACGCAGTATGCTGCTTCTATCTCTTTAACATCTTCGTTCCAGACGGGCACGCCAGCCTGAACGCAAAATCAGATCAGAACGGAATTACAATTGAGTTTAATCTCCCAAAGCTTGAGGTCTCGGCGGTCGAACATCATGGCATCCGGTATCATGATGTCAGCTTCGAGGGGAGTGGGTTTACCGATGAAGCCGGGAATCCGCGCCTGCCCGTGTTGCGTGTCATGCTCGGTGTGCCCCCCAATGTGGATTTTCACGTTGAAACCCTGAATGCAACGAGCGAAACGCGGCTCGGCTATCGTGTCTCACCGGTTCCCCATCGTGTGCTTCAGAGCCGTACAGATACCACGATTTTGCCTTCGCAGACCGAAAACTTCCAAACGCTCGCGGAGCAATGGTTGGAAGATGGCACCGCGTATCGAGCGGGAGGCGACTACCCCAAATCCCTCGCAAAAGTTGTTTATGATGGCTATATCCGATCGCAACGGGTCATCTATTTGGAACTCCGTCCGGTACAATATCAAGCACGATCGAGATCGCTACGGCTCTATCCACGCATGGTTGTTCGCGTCAACTTTGTGAATCGGTCCCAATCCAGCAACAGATTTCAACCGCCGGCCGCCTCGCCTTCCCAATCCGCCGTCAGCTCACGGTCCGCAGTTGCAGAACCGGCTTCGTTCGAGCAGATGTTCCAAAGTCTGATCCTGAACTATGATGATGCCAGAGGCTGGCGTGCTCCCAGAACGGGAAATGCTGCCCCCGCAGCGCCGGCGGCTCGACAGCAAACCCTCGGCGAACAGTATAAAGTCCTCGTCGACAAAACGGGCATTTACCGACTGACCAGCGAGAACCTGCGTCAGAAATGGGGGATTGATCTGCGGGGAGTTGATCCGCGCCGCCTGCATCTGAGGACGAATGGGAGAGAGGTGCCGATCTACATTCATGGTGAAGCGGATGGACGATTCGATCGAGGGGACTATATCGAATTTCTCGGCATGGATGCCCGAAGCCGGTATACACGGTGGAATGTCTACTGGTTGAGTGAGGAACGTACACGCGGCAGGCGCGTATCCGAGCTCAGTGCCAGCCCTGATGACCCAACGGCGAAAACGGTGCCGGGCTTCCGATCGAAACTCTACTTTGAAGAAGATCACCTCCATAGTACGTTGCGACAGGTTCGGCCCGAAGATGTTTCGC
This sequence comes from Candidatus Poribacteria bacterium, assembly GCA_027296925.1. Lineage (GTDB taxonomy): Bacteria > Poribacteria > WGA-4E > WGA-4E > PCPOR2b > JAPUIP01. The sequence goes on from JAPUIP010000252.1 coordinate 8,621, forward strand.
CGGGGGACAAGCACGGTTGGTTTGAGGCGCTTGACTTCTGGTACTGGACGGGCATTAAAAATCTGAGTGACGCAAATGAAGTGGATCTGGAATTCCCGCTTTATGACCTCGCTCAGAGCTTTGATCCACCGATTATGCGGATCACATTGCAAGGCGGGACGCCAACCCAACACGAAGTTCTCGTGTCAATCAACGGGGTGCGAATCGATGAAGCCAAATGGCAGAGCCAAGAAGTGATCACGCTTGAACGGACGCTGAGAGTCTCGAACAACTTGCGAGATGCCGCCAAAGGCGAGGAGAATGTGATCACGCTGGCTCGGGTGGATACCACCACAGAAGATAGTACCACGACCTATCCCTACCACGTTTATATTAATTCCTTCGAGGTTGAGTATACCCGGCTGCTAAAAGCTGTCAACGACTACCTTGAATTTGCCTCTCCCGTCACTACCGACCCCCATGCCATCCGCAAGCATCGCAATCTGGAATATACGATCCAGACCTTTCTTTCTCCGGATGTAGAAATCTTTGAACACGATGGGGAGGTTCTAGTTTCAAAGTTCCAGAATCCGCGGGTTGAGCGCGTGAATCTGGATCGAGCAGAACGAAATCGCCTCCGCGACATCTTCCGCTTGAGCGGGGTGGAGGGAGACCAATCGCAGTTCGACATCCCGCGTGTCGCTTACAACGCAACCTTTCAGGCACGCGATATCCATGATGCGAAGTTCATTGCCGTTTCATCTGCCAGTGTGCGGCAGCCGGTCCGCGTTGAGATGGTACCGCCAAGCGATCTGCTCTCCACGTCCAATGGAGCGGATTATCTCATCCTCAGCCATCCGGTATACTTCGAGCCCGCGGAAAGGTTGGCGCAGTGGAGATCGACGCAAAAGGGCGGTGGATACCGGACGAAGGTCGTTGATGTGACCCAGATTTATAATCTCTTCAGCAACGGCATGGTTGATTCCAAAGCCATCAAAGCCTTCCTCAAGTACGCTTACGAAAACTGGGCGCCACCTGCGCTCTCTTACATTGTGATTCTGGGGGATGGAACATTTGATTTCCGGGGGATTGATGAGGAACTCTATCCGGAACCTCCCGAAACGACGGGCTACATCCCAACCCACTACATCTGGACAACTTCCTTCGGACAAACTTCCGTCGATCACTGGTATACGACGGTAAACGGCATTGACGAACTCCCGGATTTCTATATCGGGAGGCTGAGTGTAGAAACGCTTGACCAGGCAAAAAGCGTTGTGGACAAGATCATCAGCTATGAAGGAAATCGCCCCAACGGAAGCTGGCGTCGTCGGATTATTTCGGTCGCTGATGACGAAATCAATAACTCCGGTGACTTTATTTTCAAAAAGAGCTTAACTGAGATTGCAGAAAGTCACACGCTCCTTGGCTATGAAACAATAGAAATCTTCCTTGAAGATGTGATTAAGATGGTCAAGGCGAACCCATCGGCTTACCCCGGAAAGCTGCCACAGCGGGTCGCCAAAGATATGATTATCGAAGCCATGGGCAATGGCGGTGTAATCGCGCAATATGCCGGGCACGGCGGCCGGATTGTCTGGGCACATGAGGCAATCTTTGATAACGCCTCCATCGACCTTGTGGATGAGACAGATCATCTCCCATTTATGCTGGTGTTGAGTTGTTATAACGGCTATTTTGATGCCCCGGGCCAACCGAGTATGGCGGAAAAAATGCTGCGGAAAGAGAGAGGTGGTATTATCGGGATGTTGAGCGCCACCCGCTTAACTTATGGCAGCGGCAACGATACCCTCAACCGAATTATCTTCGACGCGCTCTTTAAGCGGAACGAACGTCAACTCGGGCCACTCAGCATGAATTCCAAGGTGGAACAGATGATCAGCGATGGGCTCAGTCAGATCAATGTGATGATGGAATACACCCTCTTCGGTGATCCGGCAATGAAGCTAGCAATGGCTGACTATGAAATCCAGGCGGAGATCGAAACGAGCACGGTCGCCCCTACGCAAACGCTCAAACTCGCCCCAGGGCAAATTGTCGACGTGACCTATGATCCACGGCTGAAGCAGAAACAATTTACGCCGGTGCCAAATTTCAATGGAAAAATTCAGGCGAAGGCGATTTTTCCCGGCACATATACAACCGTTGAGACCGAAGAGGGAATCATCAAGGCCTACTCCGGTGATGTCGTTGCCACCCAGGAGGCAACGGTGAGCAACGGTCGATTTCCGGCGATGACCCTCACTGTGCCGAAAGGGATTAGCGCTGGCGACGCTCACGTTGAATTCTATGCCGAGAACGCAACTCACATCGCCGCCGGTGGCGACTCCTTCACCGTGTTTGTACCGAAGATC
>JAPUIP010000253.1 GCA_027296925.1 Candidatus Poribacteria bacterium
TTGCCTTCCTTGACCTGGCTCCTTTCCCTGCTTATAATCGCTCCCGCCTGTTGATATTGAACTGCTTTAGAAACTTCCTAAATTGGAGTCGACTACCATGAAAAAAGCCGTGATTCCTGTCATCATGCTCTACGTGTTCTGCATCGTCCCTCTAGCGCACGCCGAAAACTTGCCCAGTATTTTCAATGGTAAGGATCTTTCAAGTTGGGTCGTTCCGGAAAACAACATCTGGTGGAAAGCGGAACATGGCGTGCTCAAGATCCGGAGCGGGCCTAAGAAGAAAGGCTCCACGCTTTGGACCCAAAGGGAGTATGCCAACTTCATCATGGAATTCGAGTTTAAGTTTGGCGAAGGGACTATCGACACGGGTGTCTTCGTGCGTAATTCCAAAGAACAGATTCAAATCGGGATTTCAGGTTCTTTAAAGCGAGACATGACCGGTTCCCCCTACATTTCGGGAAAAGGCTACCCTGTTGAGGCCGAGGGCGTCAAAGAGCTGCTAAAGCTTGATGACTGGAACGCCATGACAATCGTCGCCAAAGGCAAGAACTACACCGTTTGGCTGAACGGCAAACCGGTCATGACCTACCATTCCGAGTCAGCCGTTGAAAAGGGTCCTGTCGGGATTCAGCTGCACGGCGGTGTAGATATGTCCGTCGACTATCGCAACATCACGCTGGCAGAGTTGCAGTAACTCAAGTGTTCCGGTTGGGGCCGCTGGGCAACCGTCACGAGAATCCGATGGCATGAACTGAACTGCATAAGCGTGCGCACCTTTCGGCCATAGCCCCTTATGATTGGCCCGTTTCCCTATCGATGCGTTTTCGTTTCGGACGATGCACTTTTCCTGCTATTGCACGGGAAGACGAAAGCTTGAACCGTCGTTCCATGCCAACCACTGGCTGGCTTCGCTCGAGACAGGCTCCGAACAGCTACGCCTCCGGTTATGCTCAATCGATCACGACCCAATCCAACCTAAATCTGAGCGGATAATTCGGTAACTTATTGTCATGCACGTCCTAAACGGACGCGACCAGGCCGGCGACTCCAACACGTCCCCGACAATGGGGTACGTTCTCCGTGAAAGGCTCTATCGCTCCCATGCCCCGCGCCGCAGTTCTCAAAAAGAGCGTAATATTCACTAGCAATGTGACGACGAAAGACACTATAATAAACTAGCTTTCTAACTAGATTAAAAGGACATCACCCTATGAAACGAATCGGAATGTTTGAGGCAAAAACGCATTTTTCAGAACTCGTGGACCGAGTGGTTCGCGAAGGGCGACCCATTACCATCACGAAGAGGGGGGAACCCGTGGTTGAGATCACACCTGCGAAAACTAGAAGCAGCAAGCTCATGACCCGTAAACAGGCGATTGCGGCACTGAAAAAACTGCGCGCCGAGGTTCCCACGCTAAATCAGGAACAGATCAGGGCGCTCATTGATGAAGGAAGACATTGATGGCGGATTGCATTGTTGATGCCAGTGTGACACTGAATTGGTTGTTTGGCGAAGACTGGGCTCGCAATGGATTTTGAGGGTTTTTGCTAGCGGCGCACCGGCAGCGCCGTGGCTCTGGGGTCTGGAAGTGGTCAATGCCGTTCTTGTCCAGGAACGTCGAAAGCAGATTACCCAAAACCAGGGCACCCGATTCCTTCAAATCCTGGAGGCCTTGGATATCGAGATCATGGGGGAGCCTATGGATAGAGATCTGGAGAAACTAGCGCTTCTTGCCAGACCTCATCAGCTCACTGCCTATGATGCGCTCTATCTGGATTTAGCCATCGACCTCGGCCTGCCTCTCTGTACCATGGACCAAAATCTCAAGAACGCCGCAAATCGTCTCGGAATAAGACTCATCCACGGATCAAAGCAAAAACCCAAGTGACGCAGGACCCGTCGAACAGACAAACCCATGTGGGACTCAACTGGATTGAGACCTCACGTGAGCTTGTGCCACCAAGCAAAAACCGATAGGCTGTGACACGCCCTCTCCTTGCCGACTCCCAACGGAAAATGCGGATCGTCGCTCATGGCCGCGTGGGCAGGGGCCTCAAACTGTTGCCGTCTCGCCAGACCGCTATGGCAAGCATCTTCTGGAAAAATCGGGCAATCACCTGGGGTGTCCATGCCCAGCTTGATCATCTTGAGGGCCACACGCCGCTTCACCGGTCGGCGCTGCTCCGCTACCCAGACTTCGCCATTGCCCCCCTCGCCGATCTTTTCGAGGAGTTTATAACGGCCGATGACCATGCCAGGGCCTTCGGCGTGTGATCTATCGGGCGGCACATCGGCGATAGACGCCTGTCTGTCCAGCCGGACATTAACGCGGTCTGTCATTTCGGTGTCGTCTCCACAGGCGCGTTCGATGATTCCCCGGCGTTTGGGTGACGAGACAATCTCAATCGCCTCTGCAAAGATCTCTTGTTCTCGATCTGAAGGAGTCGTGAAGAGCATGAAGACCCATGAAGGGCTGCCGCCGCATCGGGACGTTTAGCTTTTTCGTAGGTGCTCCGTTCCCGGCCGGGTGTGCCTGACTTGCCCACGTCGAAGAGAACGGCTTGATGACGCAGGTAGGGACCCATAGAAAACCAGCGACAGCGCATAAGAACTAGAAACTTTCATCCGCTTAACCCACAGCTTATCAGGCCACTATTTTCACTAAGCGGCCGCGCAGAAATAACTTCCCAT
>JAPUIP010000254.1 GCA_027296925.1 Candidatus Poribacteria bacterium
TGTCATTCTGAGGAGCTCCGCAAGCCTGTCCTGCCTGTCGCGCCTGTGCCGAGCTTCGAGGTAAGCTTTGAGGGGAGCTTGCCGAAGGGAAGAATCTCTCTGAAGTCAGAGATCCTTCACTGGGTTCAGAGCCTGCACTGCCTGTCGCGCCTGTCCCAAACTTTGAGGGGAGCTTCGAGGGGAGCTTGCCGAAGTGATGACAAAGTTATTTGGTAGCCATTTCGAGGTTCTAAACTAACTTCGCCTAAACCCGCAACCGAAACGGCTACCTACGATGGACTAGAAGAACGGATTATGCGTCTTTTCTTCGCCGACGGTCGTCGCCGGGCCGTGTCCAGGAAATAGCTTCACATCGTCAGGCAGCGAAAGCAGGTAATTCTGGACCGTTGAAAGCAGATCCGTATACGAAATTTTCGCGCCCCCTACCGACCCAGCGAATATCGCATCGCCGACGATCACGGTAGAACGAGTATGAAAACTGCAACCGCCGGGTGTGTGTCCCGGTGTGTCCAGCGTTTTCACGGAGAGCTTGCCAACCGCCACTTCGTCGCCATGTTTAAGCGTACGGAGTTGTTGGGTGCTCTGCGGTTTGGGCTCGTTCGCGTGGATATATGTCGGGCAGCCCGTCGCCCGTTCGATCTCCGGCAGACCGTTTGCATGATCGCTGTGCGCATGGGTCAAAAGAATAATGGTGGGATTGACACCGGTCTCTTCGACCTTTTGGAGAACCGTGTCTGGATGCGCGGCGGTATCGATGATAGCGGCTTCATTGGTCGCTTTGCAAACCAACAGGTAAGCGTGAACCGGCCATCCACCGACGAGTGCCGTGATTGTGACGACCTCCAACGCATCGTCGTACCCCGGCGTAACGGGTTCAGGCGCCCAACGCTCCATGGCAATGTCAGCTAATTTTGCGCCATTGAGGTTGAGTATCCCTGCGATTTTGTGAACCTGAGCCCCCGTCGGTTTCAGGGCATAGCTTTCCATCTGTGACAGTTGCGCTTCTGTGATTCCCGCACTACTGGCAACTTGCCCTAGGCTCAAATCGTGTCCACGTCTTGCTTTGCCGATAATGTCGCCAAATTCGTCTTCAAGTGCGTAAGCCATAATTCATATCTCTCCTTTACATGGATGCTTCATCTTGGGTTTGTGGTAACACTGCGCCAGCTATCCCGCCATCGCACTCCGGTACGGCGTCAGATCCATGCCGGGGTACGCCTGGGCAAGACGCTGGAGCGCCGCTTCGGTATAGTAGGGGTCACCCGGTGCTGGCCAACCGAGGACCCGGCGCACGCGGGGTGTCGTCTTGGCTACAAAATTCATGTATTCGGGCGTCGTCCAGCCCGGAACAGGACGTGTTGTTTTACACCAATCGGCGTTGTCTTGACGGTGGAAGTGAAAGCCCATCCACCCTCGCTGCCTATTTTTGTTGGCAAAAGGCTGCGCGGCGTGAATGAGATAACTTGAGCGAAAAGCCACGCTGCCGGCTTTTGCCGTGACCGGCACCGGCTCGGCCAACTCTTCAAATTCACGGAGATCTGCCAGCCCCAATCCGCCGGCGCGGCCCTGGTGACGACCGAACAGCGACGCCAGTTGTTTGTGCGAGCCAGGACAGACAAGCATGGGCGCGCCATCCTCCTCAATATCGTGCAGGATAATCCCAGAAAGCACGTAGTTGTAACGCTCCCAATCGGGGTGCGGTGGAAGCTGCGCATTGGTGCCGTTGTCGAGATGATAGCCCTCCCACGGATGCTCACTGTATCGCGTATCGGTTACCCCTTCACGAAAGAAAATTTGCCCGTAGCCGAGACGGATTTCGGGGGTACCTAACAACTGACAGGCGATATCGAGATAGTCGTCGTTCTCCAGCAGCCGATCGACCGCATCCAGACCGGTTGGAAAATGCACCGCTTTTCCCAGCGGGCCAGCCAGTCGCTGCAGGGGTGGCGTCTGTTCGTAAGCCCGGCGCACCTCCGTGGGAGCGTCCTCCCATTTTGCTCGGTACTCGGCATAGGTCAATCCGCCGTAGGCATTGCGCTCGACCGCCTCTAGGGCCGGGGCGTGCTCTTCGGGTGGAAAAACGTCCGGCACGACCAGACTGCCGTCGCGCCTCCAGGTTTCAAGTTGTTCATCCGTCAATTGCATCGTTTTCTCCTGATGTTCCGTTTTGGGCTCAAGGCTTCATGTACATATTGTGGCGGTGATTTTGAAAGTGCCGATTATAACAGAAATTCTTGAACCGCTATCAGTAGATCTCTTTTGACGTATCCAATGCGGAAGTGTGTTCATGAATGCGCTGACGCTCAATATTCGCGTGCGGGTTTGCCCGCCGCGTAATGCCGGTAATCGCATCAACCGATTCATCCGCCTTAAACCGCATGTACAGCTTCTGTTCCTTCGCCGCCATCACTTCATTTTTGAGCGCCCGATAGCAGCGCATCATGTTGTAGTGGGCATCCAGATCTTCCGGATCGACCGCCAGCGTTTTCTGGAATTCGGTGAGCGCCGCTTCGTACTTCCGCTGCAGATAGAGCAGCCGACCGATCTCATTACGGACAATTCGATCTCGCGGAAACTGCGCAGCAGCAATCCGTAATTGACG
>JAPUIP010000255.1 GCA_027296925.1 Candidatus Poribacteria bacterium
TGAGCGAAAAGCAACAAGCGGTGGTCGAGCGACGATTCGGCTTGCACGGCCATCGGCGCGCGACGCTGGAGCAAATCGGTTCTGAAATCGGTGTTACCCGCGAACGCGTGCGGCAGATTCAGCTCGACGCCCTGAAGAATCTGCGCACAATGATGGAAAGTCACGGCATTTCAGGTGATGTCATTCTCGATTGATGGTCGCTATGCGTAATTCGAAAGTTATAGTTTTTCTTTTGCTATATGTATTGGGCTGTGATGCGACTCCCAGCAATACCGCAACAGGTCAAGAAAATTCTGTTCAGCTTGTTCGTCAAGCGGTGTTTGCCAATCCGGAAACCGGTGCGCCTGAGGTTTCAACTGAGGAGATGGACTTTATTGTCAGTCATCAAAGCGCAATAGTGCTGGATACTCGGCCCCATCTCGAGTGGTCAATCAGCCATATTCCCGGCGCCTTCAACGTGGCACCGAAGCCCGGGGTGCCGATGGCTCTATACACTTCAGATGTAGCAGAGATTGGACGGCTGCTAGACGGGGATAGATCGCAGCCGGTGGTGCTGTACTGTAATGGCCCATACTGTGGTAAAAGCAAACGAGTGGCTGAAGAGTTACTCAAGGCCGGTTACTCCAACGTGCGCCGCTACCAGCTTGGCGCACCGGTGTGGCGGACCCTGGTCGGCAACATGGTGATAGAGCCGGCAGGCGCTCGATATGTGTTCGAGAAAGACCAGACCGCTGTTTGGATTGATGCTCGTGACACTTCAGTTTTTCAGGAGGGAAGCATTCCCGGCGCGAGAAACCTGCCTCAGGGTAAGGTGCTCCCAGGCAAGGATGTAGGGGAAGTTTTTGCAGCAAAAAACGATGGCCGGCTTCCCATGGAAGATCACAACACCCGCATAGTTGTCTTCGGCGAGGACAGCGAACAGGCAGTAGAAGTAGCAAAAGCGCTGGTTCGGGAGGCATTCCACAACGTAACGTATTTTGTTGGCACGTTTGAGGAACTTGATTCATCGATAAATGAATGAGTCCTGGAAAGGGTCAACGCTAGTGGGTGGAGATGGCCTTATCCAGAATTTGCCGAATATTACTGGCTAGATCTTTGGGTAGGAACGGCTTGGGGAGAAAGTGGTTTTCCTGGTCAATATCGTCTTGATCCGCTGCCATTTTTGTATCGTAACCCGACATGTAGAGAACTGAGATTTCTGGACGAAGTGGAGCGAGTCGTTCGGCGAGTTCGTATCCGCTCATCTGTGGCATAACAACATCGGTGACCATCAGGTCGATCGGTCCTTCATGCTGCTCGGCGGTCAGTAGGGCCTCCTCGCCGTCATGGGCAGTGAGAACCGTGTAGCCGAACCCCTTCAGAGTTTGCTTGAGCAGCCTCCGAATCATTTTCTCATCATCGACAACCAAAATCGTCTCGTCACCTTCGGCGGAGGCGGCGAGGTGCACCATCTCTTCGGCAACTGGTTCGGAGGCCTCTGTTTGAGGAAGGTAGATCCGAAACGTGGACCCCTTGCCGGGTTCGCTCTCCACTTCGATCCGGCCACCGCTTTGAGTGACAATACCGAAAACCGTTGCGAGTCCGAGACCGGTACCCTCTTCAGTCCCTTTTGTGGTGTAAAACGGCTCGAAAATGTTGCAAAGAACATCCTTCTCCATGCCGATACCGGTGTCTGAAATAGAAAGCATGATGTAGTTTCCTGCCGGAAAATCACCCAACGCGGCTACAGCCTGCTCGTCAAGCACTGCGTTCTCGATCCGCATCGTGATGGTCCCGCCATGAGGAAGGGCATCGCGTGCATTGACCAGAAGATTGATAATGACCCGCTCGATTTGCCCAGGGTCGGCCCTGATCATTTGCAGGTTTGGGTCACGTTGAATGTCCAGTTCGATGCGCTCTCCGATGAGCCGTCGCAATAAATTCTCTATTCCGGCGACGATCTCGCCCATGTCGATCGCCTTGACTTGAAAAATCTGCTTGCGGCTGAACACAAGGAGTTGACCAATCAGGGCGGCGGCGCGGTCACCCGCCTCCTTGATTTCGTTCAAATCATGATGCAATGGGTCCTCGGGTCTGAGGGTCGTGAGACACGAATCGCTGTAACCATTGATCACGGTCAAGAGGTTATTGAAATCGTGTGCGAGTCCACCGGCGAGTGTCCCGACAGCTTCCATTTTCTGCGACATTCGAAGTTGCTCTTCGAGCGCGGCCCGTTCAGTTGTATCGAGGAAAGTCACGACTGACCCAATCACACAGCCGTCGCGGCGAATCGGGTAGGACCAGTATTCTGCCGGAAATGAACTGCCGTCTGCACGCCACAGCACTTCATCTTCGACATGGGTGCCCTGTCCTTCACGAAATGCTCTGTAAATTTTGCATTCCTCTGTCGGGTATGGAGTACCGTCGACCCGGGTATGATGCATCAATTCATGCATATTCTTGCGAAGCAACTCTGATTGATCCTGATACCCGAGCATCCGGACGCAGGCAGGATTCACAAAGGTGCAATTGCCGCCCAGGTCAATCCCGTAAATCGCCTCGGCAGTGGAATCGAGGAGGAGTCTGACTTGTTCTTCGCTTTCCTGAAGCTCGCAGGTTCGCTCCTCGACACGTTCCTCGAGTTCATCGCGAAATTCATTCAAGGCTTTTTCGGCCAGCCTGCGTCGCGTAATATTTTTTGCTATTCCACACAAATAGACTTTATTATTAGGCAAAGTGACCGGGAACTTTTGAGACCAATAAATATTTTTACCATCAGGAGATTCTTCTATTTCCAATCCGAGGCCCGCCAATACTTTCCTGTCGGTAGAATCAAACGACGCACCTATTTCTTGTCCAAACAGCTCGCGATTTGTCTTTCCAATTGCATCTTCGCGGCTAATCCCTGTAGCCTTCTCAAACGCCTTGCTTGTCCAAACATGGGACAGGTCCTCTGCCTTTTTTATATAAACAACTAAATTGGACTCATCCAGGATCGTTTGAAAAAGAATGAGCGTATTAGCAAATTCTTCTCTTTCGCGGGCGTTCTGTTGACGCAATTCTTGAATTTCGTTGGTCAACAGTTCCGTGATGTTGTCTTTATCTCTCATTTTTCGAAGTTCTTGTTTTCTTTAAGCGTAGTACAAAAATATCACGTTGTCAGTTGGTGTCAGACATAAGACTTGCGAAAAATGCGCCAGGCAATCCAGGCCGTCGGCAACACCACGACCGGGAGTTTCATCTACAAGCCCCGAGATCTTGTTATTCGGCCGGCATGACCTGATCGTGATGAACTCCGACAAGTACGACCACCATCACGCAGGGTTCCTCGTACGGATTACGCCAGGCGTGGCGGGTGCCGTTCTGGATGACTGTGTCACCCGGGCCGAGTTCACGAGTTGCGCCGTCGTCGAGTTCAAGCACGCAGCGTCCGGAAACGACGAACTCATAATCTATAGTCGCGGTCGTGTGCATTCCGGGGTGGTCGGGCTCCAGGTCGTCGCCGGCTCCGGGAAGCTTTTCATCCATTTCACGG
>JAPUIP010000256.1 GCA_027296925.1 Candidatus Poribacteria bacterium
TCAACGGACTCGCCTACGTTGCTGACCACGACAACGGGGTGCATGTCATCAACTATCTTGCATTTGATGCGCAGGGACAGCCACCGACTATCGAACTCTCGGCAAGCTTCGATCTCGACGCCGAGCCGGTACAAGCGGAGGAAGGAAAGGCGGTACGCATCACAGCGGCGGTCACGGACGACGTTCAGGTTCGTAATGTCGAGTTCTACGTCGATGGCGTGAAGGTCGCGACCGACGGCAACTTCCCGTTTGAGCACCGATTCACGACGCCTTCCCTCGCGCAGCGGGAGCGCTTCACGCTGCGGGCGCGGGCGAGTGACACGGGTGGCAACGCAACCTGGACCGATGAACTCGCAGTCGTGTTGGTGCCTGATGCCACACCGCCGCGAGTGCTGAGTTTCTCACCTCGCGATAATGCTGTACTCGGCAAAACCAGGGTCGTTGCGGCTTTTTTCAGTGAACCGATCGACGCATCTAGCCTTCGCCCGGACACCTTCTTTTTGAGGGAGATTGGCCCCGATGGCGAATTCAATACCGAAGACGACGGGGTTGTCAACACAGGCGTCCTCGAATTTCGTGATGATGTGCGTGGCGCATTCATGACCTTTGCGGACGGTGCGCCCCCCGGCAATTATCTCGTCGAGGTAACGACTGCAGTGACCGACCTCGCTGGAAACGGGTTGACTGAAACTGCGACTTCCGGTTTTCAGATCTTTGACATTGCCGATGACCGCGATGGTGATGGTGTGCCTGACGGTCTGGAGGTTGCGCTCGGGCTAGACCCAGACAACCCGGATAGTGATGGTGATGGCACCCTTGATGGCGCCGAGGATTTCGATGACGACGGACTTTCGAATCTCGGCGAGGTCTTGCTTGAAACGGATGCCACCAACCCCGACACCGATGGCGATGGCATTCCTGACGGAGAGGAAGACATGGATGGGGATGGTCTGACCGACGGCAGGGAAATCCTGGCTCGCACCGATCCGCGGAACCCGGATACCGATGGCGATGGCTTTAACGATGCGGTGGAAGTGGACAATCAATCGAATCCGCTCAATCCGAAGGATACCCCCATCCGAACGGTTGTTGTCTCACTCTCGGTGTTTAATCGCGCCGACCCGACCTTTGCTGTCCGCAATGCGATCGGTCCGGTTGTTTCCGTGCAGAATCGTGCGAACCCGACCTTTGCCGTCGGCAACGCCATCGGCCCAGTCGTCTCCGTGCGGAATCGCGCGAACCCAATCTTTACTGTGGGCAACGCCATCGGTCAAGTCGTTTCGGTATTCAACACCACAAATCCGATTCTATTCCTGGGGTATGCAAGGGGCGCTCCGGTCTCGGTGTTCAACGCTGCGCCGCCGGCGGCGATTGCGGGTAAAGTGCAGGGAAGGGTCGTGAGTGTTGAAAATGTTGCAGAACCCCCACAGGAAATGCGAGCGTTGAATCCAGACGAAGAGTAAAGTGTAGAACGTAATGTGTAAAATACAAAAGCAATTCATTGAAATCAAAAGGAGGGCATCGAATGAATTCCAGAAAGATTGTAACTCAATTCTCTAAAGTTCCGCCGAGTTGGATGGCGCCGGTATTTGCCATGATGCTGCTGTTGGCGTCGGGCATTACCGCTGTCAACGCACAGTTTACTAGCGGCTCCGACGAGTCTGACGGGGCGCTGGATTTTACCGGTACGGAGCCAGGAACAACGATCAAATTTGATCCGGCCGCCTATGTCGATCCGGCCGGCAACCCGAGGCCACTTGATACAGATGGCGACAATATCTACCATTTCACTAGCATCACCATCCCGGAGGGCCTCACCGTGCGCCTTGCGGCGGACATTCTGGGCACGACGTCGGTCGTTTGGTTAGCGACCGACGTGGTTGTAGTTGACGGCGTCATCACGCTCAGTGGGCAAAGAGGGCCTCCTCATAACGAAGTGCGTCTGCCTGCCATCGCCGGTGCAGGTGGATATAACGGAGGGGTTGGTGGCGCAGGGGCTTCCCACGCCTTTCCCGGAGATGGTCCCGGTGCCGGCAAAATCGGCCGGGATACCGAGGACAACGATCGCGGCGATGGTGGGGGGGCTGGCCACGCGACCGCCGGTGGCAGTGGCCCTGAGAATTTAGGCGGACCAGCTTACGGAAATAACTTCCTTTTGCCGTTGCTCGGTGGTTCCGGAGGCGCCGGCGGCATCGTAAGAGGCGGTGCAAATGGTGGCGGTGGTGGCGCCGGTGGCGGTGCGTTTCTGCTCGCCAGTACCGTGTCGATTAGCCTTAACGGGGAAATCGTGGCGAACGGTGGCAATGGCGGAAATGGCGGCAGTTTTAATGAGGGTGGCAGCGGCAGCGGTGGGGCGATCCGCCTCATGTCTCCCGTCATCAGCGGTACAGGCGCTCTGAGTGCGAACGGTGGCACCCCAGGCGGCAGGCACGGCGGCGCTCCCGGGCGCATCCGCGTGGAGACGACCGAATTAACGTTCACTGGAAGCATCAGTCCGGCCGCATTCTTCGCAGCCCCGGGTCTTGTCTTTCTCCCCGAAGATACGCCCGCACTTCGTATCACAAAGGTTGGGGGCCAAGACGTATCGCCCAATCCAACGGGAAGCTTCGTCATCCCCGATGTCACCATCGATGCAATCGGGGAGATAACGATAGAAATGGCTGGCAGCAATATTCCTGTTGAGACGGTCATTAACCTCCGGATTATCTCCGAAAGTGGAAGTATCGTGGAGGTGGATTCCACGCCGCTCGGTGGAACGCTGGAAGCTTCGACCGCTACCGCTACCGCGACCTTGCCTCACGGTTTTTCACGGATCTTCATAGAGGCTTCCTGGGATACGACACCGGCAGAGTAGCACTTCGCAATTCAAACCTTTGCGCTATGGTCTTCTCCAACCCCTGAACAATTACATCCGCTCAAATCAAACACGCCCGACAGTTAGCATTGTCGGGCGTTCCCTTTTCTCTCCCCCGAAGTGGATCTGGAAGTCCGCGAGAGTCAACGCGCCTATTTCAGCATTCATTTTTCAACCCGATGCCGACTCATTGCGCCGCAAGGCCCCTGGCGAGTGTCCGGTTAACCGGCGAAACATGTGCGATAGATGAGAAGCATCGGCAAGTCCCACCTCAATTGCAATTGCCTCCAGCGGCAGGTCCGTCTGAAGAAGCAATTCCTGCACCGCCTCAACGCGCATCTGGTTGACCAGGCCCATAGGCGTCTGACCGGTAATCTCCTTGAATGTGCGTGCAAAATGATACTTGCTCATATCAGCTTCTTTTGCTAAATCATCAAGTGTCATCCGCCGATCCAAGTGGTTGCGGATATAGGTCCGAATCCGCATCGCAAGGTCGCCTGTGGCTGGATTCTGAAGCCGACCAAATTCATGAATCACCGTATATGTCAATGCGTCGAGCATCTCCCCGTCCGCCTTGTCCTGGCTGGGATACAGATCCAGTATCCAGTCCAATTGTCGGCGGATGCGTTGGTTTTGGTCAAAGCGGATGTCCGGCGCGTCGAGGCAGGCCAGTTCCGTTCCACCACGCCATCTCAGCGCGATGAGCTCCAAGCGTTGGGGCCCTTCAGACATCGGCGTATGCATGATGCCTTGGGGACGAAAAAGTAGGTTTCCAGGTCTTCCCACATTGACGTGGCCGAGGATACGTGTACGGATTTCTCCGCGAAGTACTAGAATCATCTCATGGCACGTCTTGTGACAATGGGACCGTATCCAGGGGGGCTGAAAGTTTTGTCTGAGACACTTGACAAAGTGGAGGTCTTTTTCCCGCGTTCCGCTCGCCATTTTTTCAAATCCTTTCCACTTTCCATTTTTATAGCAAGATTAGCCAAAAATGAGCAATTACAGACCTTGCGCGAATTCTGGAATAATGGTAACATATTTAAAGTTTGACTTGCAAGCACTGGTCGGTTTCCAAAGCGCGGAGAAACCAGTGTTCATTTGAAAAGCAACAATGAACATTCGGGAGGTTAGAGATGCTACATTCCCGAACAACTCTCAGACACCATTCGCCGACTTTCGCTTTGAACCGGCGAATACATCCGCAGGCCTTTATCAGGAGGTAGAATCCTATGGCATTTGGAACGG
>JAPUIP010000257.1 GCA_027296925.1 Candidatus Poribacteria bacterium
AGCCTGTTGGTCGAAGAGAGCACCGCCGGACTCTATCGTTGCGAGCTAAATTTCGGAAACTGGGGTACAACGAACGGTGGGACAGGGTTCCTCTACTTTGATCGAAGTATTCTCGACTTCGGAAAGACAATCAAAGTCCGAATCGGTGAGGACGATGCGGCGGCGGAAATCTTCGATGGGCGAATCATGGGCATCGAAGCCAAGTACGTCAAAGACCGACCACCGGAAGTCGCCGTGCTCGCCGAAGACCGTTTCCAGGACCTGCGCATGACCCGTCGTACCCGAACGTTTGAAGATCTCAGTGACAGTGACGTGATGCAGGAACTGGCAAGCCAGCACAGCCTGCAACAGGAGATTGACATTGATGGGCCCACAACTCACAGAGTGCTTGCTCAAGTCAACCAGAGCGATCTGGCGTTTCTACGCGAACGGGCAAGAGCCGTTGACGCAGAGGTCTGGGTCGAAAGCAATACGCTCCACGCGCAGGCAAGAGGGCGACGGCAACACGAAGATGTGACCCTGACTTTCGGTCAGCGGTTACAGGAATTCTCCGTATTGGCTGATCTTGCTGAACAATGTACCAGCTTGACCGTCAGCGGGTGGAACGTAGATGCAAAAGCTGGCATTGAACACGAAGCCGATGAAACCACAATCAGGAGTGAATTGAACGGCGATCAGAGCGGTAGTAGCTTACTTCAGTCTGCTATCGGAGAAAGAAAAGACCAATTGGTTCACACCCTTCCCCTGACCGATGAAGAGGCGCAATTCATGGCCCAAGCGAGCTATCGGCAGGCATGCCGACGCTTTATTACCGGAACCGGTGTCTCCGAAGGGGATGGAAGAATCCGTGTGGGAACCTACGTCGAACTCGCCGGACTTGGGCCGCTCTTTAACGGGAAGTACTACGTCTCTTCAGTTTGCCATACCTTCGATGGCGTCAACGGAAACGGATACCGTACACGTTTCAAAGTGGAACGTCCGGGAATTGGATAGGGTTAGAATGAGCGAAATTGCGAATGGGCGAATCGAAGAAAAACCCAAGTCTGCGAATGAACGTGAGACAACTATATGCTAAATGAACAGTTAGAGCAGAAAATGTCCGAACGCCTTCCCCTCGGTTATGGTGGGCGATTTTATGGGGTTTATCCAGCGCTGGTCAGCGATATTAACGACCCGGATGGACAAGGGCGCGTCAAGGTTAAAATTCCCTGGAGCCCCGATGCGAATGGCGGCGAATATGAGGCATGGGCACGCTTGGCGACAATGATGGCGGGGGACAATCGGGGAAGTTGGTTCATTCCCGATGTCAATGATGAGGTGCTTATCTGCTTCGAGGCAGGCAATCCCCGGCGGCCTTATGTCATCGGTATGCTCTGGAATGGACAGGATACACCGCCGGAAACGATGGACAGCGCGGGCGATAACAATCTGAAAACCTTGCGCTCGCGCAACGGGATACGCATTATCCTCGACGATACGGACGGGGGTGAGACGCTGACGCTGGAGACCCCCGGCGGGCAGACGGTGATTCTGAAAGATGGCCCGGCTTCAATTGAGGTAAGCGATAGCAACGGCAACACCGTCAAGATGGAGGCGAGCGGGATTACGGTGAACGCCGCCGCAAAGGTGACAATCAACGCGAGCACGATCGAGATTTCCGCCGGGATGGTGACGGTGAACGCCGGGATGTCAAAGTTTAGCGGTGTTGTTCAGGCGGATACCATCATCAGCAATTCTATAATCAGTGCAAGTTATACACCGGGCGCGGGCAACATTTGGTAAATTGAATCAAGATACAAGATGCAAGAGACTGAATCGAGGTGAAAAGATGAACCATCCGATTGAGTGGCGCACCGCCTCACCCTTATGGAATGCGGCGCTGGAAAATGAAGGCGATGGGCGGCTTTTTCAGCCGGCCATCCTCCGTTTTGCCAACGACACGTTTATGGAAACGCTTGAAGAGACGTTGCAGGCAAATCCATCAACGCTGAGAGATTTTGTCGCTCGTCACGAGCAGTGGGATAATGAAGATGTGGGCTGGCTTTCAAATGCGAATCAAACGCCGAAAAAGACAATGAAACTCTATCAACCCGCGCATGGGCGATTTTATCTGATTGCTGCGAATCTCGTCTGCCGGATACCGGGACTTCCGGATCGGGTTGTCGATACGGCGAACGAAGAAAAAGCGTCATTTGTTCTGCGCCGACGGGTCACTGATGGGGATAATGGCGTTACCGAGTACGGCTGGGTGACGGGCGGAGAGCAGTTGCTGTTTCAACTTGAATTGACGTTCCAGAGTGACCTGGACGCAAGCAGCGACATCCCGGCGAATTTGCAGCAGGCGTTTCTGGACAAAAAGCATCCAATTCATCAAGGCGCCACAATTTCAATCGAAAAGGAGAACGAAAGGTGGCTGATAAAAGATAGCGAAAATAAACAGGTCTACGCGATTCGGAAAGAGGCGGGGAAACTCAATGTTTACGGAGAGCGCAGGGGGTGGGCGCCGGTGTCATCGGGCGAGGTATTGGACAACGAAGAGCGTCTGCCGCTGTTTCCGATGAACTTCAAGGAAAATGACCAACCACGTCATTTGCTGACAGGTTTCATTCCGGTTGCGAGTCGAGAGACCTATCAGGCATCGCCGAGGCTCAGTCCGCTTAACGTGCCGGGGGCGCAACTTCAGAGCGATTCGCTGGGAGATCCCCGGTTTGCCGAATTTGAAACGAGCGTCACCGGGGCGATTAACCTGCGGAGCGCGGTCGGAGAACCCGGAAACGCGGATTCAGTAAAAATCGAGGCGGAAGAGGGGCGGGGTATTCTGCTTTTCATTTGCCTCGATTTCGCCATATTCATCGAGAAGCACCTTCCGGAAGTTTGGGATGCGATAACGGATCGAAGTTGGTCTGGCGCTGCCAGTGCCCCAAAGGGCATCTTCTTTAACACGCTCAACTCGGCGGATTTCGTAACCGGGGTGACATGGGTTGAGGCACTTGAGGCGGCTTTCGACCAAAAGGAGGCCATTCTGGCCGGCGGTGCGCCTACGGAGGGCAGCGGCATCGCTATCCTCATCAACCCTTTGACGATTCAGCAGATTAGAAATGCCATCAATCAACTCGGTATTCTCCAGAAAATTGACACGACTTACCAACTGAATCCTGCGTTTGAGGGTGAGGTCAAAAACGCGCTCGGTCCGTATCAAAAGCCCCAAGGGGCTGCTGACCCGGTCGAGAGTCCCAAGCTTGATACCGACAACAGCGCAAAGTATGTTATCCGATGTGTCTATGAACGTCCCCACTGTAAAGGGCTGTTCAAACCGGTAGTCAGCCGGCCATCGCAACCCTTCCGACTGACCGGGTTTTTCGATCCCGAAGCCCCGGCGCGACAATTGAACATCACGATGCCGATCGATACAAGTATTTCAGGACTCAGAAAATTTCCCAAGAAGGTCTCTTTTTTAATCTCGAAGGAACTTCGTCGGCAGATGGCGCGTGTCGAAGGTCTGAAACTCGGAAGTTTGGATGAAGGCGATGTTAGGGACGAAGACTCCGGTATCAATTTGGGGATGATCTGTTCCTTTTCAATTCCCATCATCGCAATCTGTGCCCTGATATTGCTGCTGATTATTGTGAATCTCCTAAACATCGTGTTCTGGTGGTTACCCTTCTTTAGAATCTGTTTTCCAAAACGGTGAAGTGACTATGGACGAAGGAAGACTTTTTGGTCGTAGCATTGCATTTCCACCCCGTATTGGGGAAGATGGTCGGATGGCATGGTCAGAAGGCCCGCCGAACATCAGGGAATCCATTCGCATTATTCTCATGACTGAATTAGAGGAAAGGCTCCGACTCCCGGAGTTTGGCGCCGGGCTGCGCACGTTTCTTTTCGAGCCCAACACGGTATCGACCCACCGCCTGATTCAGGAACAGATCACTCAGGCACTCGGACAATGGGAAGCACGTATCCGCGTGGAGTCGGTGACTGTGATTCCCGACTCCCAGGGCAATCAGGCTGCACTGGTAACCATCAACTATCGCCTCGTCGCCAATCAGGTCAGCGAGCAGGTAACAGTGAGTGTGGGTTTGACGGGATAAGCGGCAACTCATTCAATGTATTCGGTAACGCGACGAAAATGCAATTCAAGGGAGTAAAGTTGTGAAAAGGGCAATCTTGATTCTCTTCGCCATAACTGAAGGATGTACCTTGGGGGATGAATGCGGCAACTTTAACTAAAACAACTTCCCAACTTGCGATTTTGGTGGGCGGTCAAATCCCCTTGTGTCTAAGACACAACCCCCTTCTAACTCCCCCTTCTCAAGGGGGAGAACCTTCCAAAATCGCCAACTTTAGCACACTTTAGACCCTTTTTTATGACTATGAGCCAGGCCGGATACGTCGCTCCCAAGTTTATGAACAATTGATGATAGGGCAATTAATTATACGCAACACGCAAGAGGAGACATGCGATGCCCCTTGAGGTTCCAAAGATTGATGACCGCAACAGCTACCAGCAGATTCTCGACGAAGCGCTCGCCCGCATCCCGGTACATAACCCGGAGTGGACGAACTTTAACAATAGCGACCCGGGCGTGACCATCCTGCAACTGTTCGCTTTTATGCACGAGAATCTGCTCTACCGAAGCAACCTGATTCCAGAGCGCAACCGACGGAAATTCTTGACGCTTCTTGGCGTTCCCATGCAGGCAGCGGCGGCGGCGGAAGGCATGGTGGTCATCAACAACGAAAAGGGGCCGCTACAAACGACTGCTCTGCCCCCGGATTTGGAAGTCACGGCAGGGAAAGTGCCATTCCGAACTCGCGACGGGCTTGATGTCTTGCCGGTGGAAGCGAAAATCTATTACAAACGCAAACTGTCAGATGATAGAAGGCAGCAGGTCGAAGATACCTACGCACAGCTCTACGGGAGCTATGACGAAATCGGTCAGCTTAAGTTTTATGAGACCATCCCATTGGAGCCTCCTACCAACAGTGCTGTCATTTCCACAATCGATTTGGGGAATAAAGAGGTCGTCATCGATAGCTCCTTGTGGATTGCGCTGCTGGCACGTCCCAGAGAGGACATCGATGCCGCACGGGCCGCGATTGCTAACAAAATCTTGAACATCGGCGTGATGCCCGACTTTGCCGCAACCCAGAAGGTGCTGCTACCCGCAGGCCCGCCGACCACCGAGGGCCAGGCGACATTGCACTTTGAAATCGCAACACAAGAAAAGCATAACGACACCATCCCCAAATACAATCGGCTCAAAGCCACGATGGACACGGATGTTCTGACAAATCCTGGTATCGTAAAGGTGACGCTTCCCGATGTCGAGGGGTTGAAGATGTGGAATATCACCGAGCCACTTGAGGCCGGCACGGGCGATTTTCCGCCTTCATTGGAAGATACAAGCGTTCTTGATCGAGTGATTACGTGGATACGCATGCGGCTTCCTGAAGAAAAAGATGGCGGCGGATTGAGCGCGAAAATCAGTTGGGTCGGCATCAACGCCACGAGAATGAGGCAGCGGGCGCATGTTGCCTCTGAGAATCTCGGCGTGGGAACAGGTGAACCTGATCAGGCCGTGACATTAGTCAATACGCCGGTGATTCCAGAGACGGTCGAGTTGACTGTGAGCGGAGAACACTGGGAGGAAACTGATGATCTGTTGACCGCTGTGCCTGAAGTGCCACCGGATGTGTTGAATACGACGCCAGAAGGACAGAACAGTACGCCAAAACTTCCGCCTGATGCGCAAACCCAACCGGCACAGGAAGCGAAAGTTTTCACCGTCGATCGGGAGTCAGGCAAAATCCAATTTGGGGATGGCGCACGAGGTGCGCGTCCGGCGAATAATGCTGTTATCCGGGCGAGTTATGATTATGGCGGCGGGCGTCCGGGGAATGTCAATATCGGTGCGATTAACAAGAGTTCGGCGCTCCCGTCCGGGTTCACGGTGACGAATCCGCTTCCCACACGTGGCGGCGATGAACCGGAATCCGTTGATGAAGCCGAGAAAAACATACCGAAATTCTTGCGCCATCGTGATCGGTTGGTAACAGAACAGGACTTCAAAGACATCGCCGAACGCACGCCGGGCGTGGATATCGGTCGCGTTGAAGCCATTTCCCTCTTTCACCCCAAACTCGACGACGCAATGACGCCGGGAACTGTGACTGTGATGGTGATTCCTCGCTACGATGCGGTACAACCCGATGCGCCTGTCCCCGACCGTCTTTTTCTGGAATTAGTCTGCAAATATCTTCAACCGCGTCGCTTAGTGACCACAGAAGTCCACGTCGTCGGTCCGAAATACAAGGACGTCTACGTCTCTGTTGGCATTGAGGTTGTCGCCGGGCTGGACTTTCCACCTGTGCGAGAGGCAGTCAATAGCGCGATTCGGAAGTTTCTCTCTCCACTCGAAGGCGGACGGGGGGGCAAAGGATGGCTCTTGGAAAAGGCGGTCGTCGCCAGAGAGCTCTGGGCGGAAGCGAATCGCGTAGACAGCGTCGCTTATGTGACGGGGTTAATCCTCGGCGACGAAGACGGTGATGAAGTCGAGCAAGTGCCGATGTCCGGCGTCGAGTTGCCCCGTATTGTGAAGGTCGATACGCAACAGGGCGACCCGGAACTGTTAGAAGAACTCCTTGGCGAAATCCCGATTTCGCCGGAAGAACGGCAGCAGATTGTGCCGATTCCGGTCATACCGAAGGATTGTTGAGAATTCAACCTTCCGAACGTTAGCTGCGAAATGATACGAAATCATGGACGTAAATAACACAAAATTTCATCTGCTCACGGGGAAGGCGGATTGGGAAAAGGTCAGTACGTCATCGGTGGATTCCAATCTGTTCTGGGACCAGAAGCGCAATAGCCTTAGCCTCAAGCCGCTGCTCTTTCGATTCAGAACCCGTCCGTTGCTCAACGTTGATCTGGCGTTCCAGGCGGATTTAGACGGCGGGCTCATCTCAACGCAACTCCGGGGCGAGTTTGAAAAGAACAGCGTGTCCCTTTCTCAAAATCTTTCGGTTTCGGTTGAAATACCGGGTAGCAGGTGGTTGATAACGGACAGCAGCCGAAGGTACGTCGTCAGAAGAGAAGGCGATCGGTTGAACATCTATCCCCACCTGCTACGTCCCGAAAACCGTCGAGGCGCGGGCAGAGACATGTTCGCAAATTGGTATTGGATTGCCGACGATGAAACCGGACTACGCTTCCTGCCGGGCTACACCCAGAATGCGAGGGATTTCTGGTCCGTCGGCAATCTGGTTACGACTTGTGACCCCGAAGTACGCGAAGCCGGAGCCTTTGAGCCCTGTCGGCCGCCCCATCCGCCTGAACCGCTAAGACTAAGGGGCCTGGCTGTGACGGAACATCACTACCTCGTCGTAGGCGTCCTTGAACCGCCCGGAACCCTCATCTTCGACCTGCATGCAGGTGGCCCACCGATTCAGGTGTTGTGGCCTGCTGAAGTTCCCTTCGCGCCGTTCGATATGGCTCCTGCGCCGGGCGGAGGCGTGTGGATTTTAGATCTGTATGACCCCGACCTCCCGCGCTATTGGGCTTTGGACGCCAACTTTCGGGTGATTACGACCCAACAGGGTTCGGTGACGATCGAATCGCCGGCGGTTTCCGATTTTCGACCTGTAACAGGCGATCAACAGCAGAAAGCCGATCGGACTTTCCCGACGGGAATCGATTTGACATTGTCATCGCCGCTTGCCGTAACGGGCGCAATTGCCATTGAAGGGCTTCCGGACGGTTCGGTGCTGATTCTGGCAACACCTCCCGAACTGCCACACTCGATCGTTTATCGCTACTGTTTCGGGGAATTGCGTGGACAGGCAGATTTGGAGTTGTTTCTCTTTCCTGTCGAAGCGAGGCTTCAAGCGCAATTGAACAGCGGTTCCGTTCCGACAGAGCTACTCAGCGCATTTGAAGATGACAAAATTCCCCTCTCTCAGAACGCGACGGTGTCGATCGAAACACCGGACGAAGTGTGGCAGATTAATGATGCAGACTTTGACCAGACCTACACTGTCAAGACAGGCGAGGACAGATTGGAGATTTACGCCCCGTTGAAGGCACATGACTTTGCCTTCCTGCGCTCTGAAGGCGAATCGAGTGAGGTTACCGGAACACTGTATGTGGCGGAAATCGATGGCAACCAGGCATTCGCCTTTGATCTGAGGGCAACTGAGGACGACCTGCAACTGGAACTGCAACGCACGCGGTATTTCCCGATGCGACGGTTTGGTGGTAAGGCATTGGTGTCGGGCGGCGATGCGGTCTACTATGACTTCAAGGAGCGGTGGTTTCCGCTTGTCGAACACAGACGACCTCGATACAACGACGTGGGGGTTGGTAAGGCGGGGCGTGGTAAAGAACGCATCTTTGACAGCAGGAAACCGGACTGTGTCTGGCATCGGATTTTTCTGGACGCCGCGATTCCACCCGGCGCGCAGGTGCAGATTGAAAGCCGTGCGGCGAACGACATAGCGGAACTTAAGCGTCGCCCTTGGCAATTTGAACCAGATCTTTATCTCAGGGCAGGTGGGGCAGAATTGCCGTACTACCATCCATATTCGCCTGAAATGGAGAAACTGGACGGAATTGGAACCTGGGAACTACTGTTGCAGCGTGCAAAGGGGCGTTATCTTCAATTACGTCTGACGTTGCGGGGTACGGGCCAAAACACGCCGCGAATAAGAGCACTTCGGGTCTACTATCCCCGATTTTCCTACTTGAACGAATACTTGCCCGCGCTCTACCGGGAAGATGAAACCTCGGCGTCTTTCCTTGACCGCTTCCTCGCGAATGCTGAGGGAGTTTACACGGCACTCGAAGACCGGATTGCACAGGCGCAGTTCTTTTTCGATGTCCGCACGATACCCGAAGAATACCTCGAATGGTTGGCGGGTTGGTTTGGCGTGATTCTCGATGGCACGTGGAGCGAACGTCGGCGGCGACTCTTCATCAAATACGCACCGCAACTTTTCAACGAACGCGGCACGGTGTCAGGACTCATCCGTTTGGTACGGCTCGCAACCGACCCGTGTCCTGATGAATCGATCTTTGAAGAAGAGATTGGCGATAAAGGCCCGGTGCGTATCGTCGAAAACTACTTGACCCGTCGTGCGCCCGGGGTTGTTTTTGGAAACCCAACAGATGTGGAAGGGCCGGGGATAACGACTGAACTGCTCAAGTGGACGCCTGAGCAGGGGGCTGAGCGGTTGCATCAGGACTACCGGGAATACTTGGAGGCGCGATACGGGAATATCAGTGGGCTAAACCAAGCCTGGGGGACGGAATATGCGAATTTCGACGAGATTTCAATGTCGCCTGTCCAGCCCTCCAATATCGCCGAGGCGGATGATTGGGAACGCTTTCTACGAGTCAGTCTGGGCTTTACTTACGTCCCGGTTACGGCTGCCGATGAGCAGGCGTATCGGGATTTCCTTGCACGCCGTTACCGCCGGATCGACAGCCTCAAAGATGCCTACCAACTCCCTGATGACGCACCGCCGACAGCTTTTCAAGAGATCAACCTACCGGCAGAAGACGATATGCCGTCCGGGGGAAGACGCCTTTTTGACTGGATACAGTTTGTCTCCCTGGCGCTGCCCATCCGCCGGAACGCCCACCGTTTTACAGTGCTGGTTCCGATTGATCCGAGGCGCGATTCGATTGCCCAACAGGACCAGTTGGAGCAGGTCCGACGAATCGTCGAGCTAGAAAAACCGGCACACACAACGTTCGAGCTACGCGGCTATTGGGATTTCTTCAGGGTTGGAGAAGC
>JAPUIP010000258.1 GCA_027296925.1 Candidatus Poribacteria bacterium
CTGTGGCACTCCCGGAGTGCCAATGAGTCGGACATCACACGCAAAGTCCTTTTCTATGGCTATAGCTACCGCTGGCTGCGGCCAAGAGACGACATAACGGTCTCTCACGTCATCGACCGCTGTGACCCCATTCGCCGTCAGTTACTAGGCGCCGGCACCGGTGGGCATGGTTACACGTCCCCGACCGATGAAGACGTGCCGCTGAAGATCTGGATGCAGGAGCACCTTGGAGAAGAGGCCGTCGCGCCTTAAATTGGGACCATCTGACCGAATGGGCTCGATGAGCCATACGCCGATCGGCAAGATGACAAAGATGCCGCGTCGCGCGGTGAACCGTTACCCCTGGCGCTTTCTGCAAGCCCTCCGTTTTGACCATTCGGTCATTAAATAATTGCCTAAAACGTGAGACGTGATCTGCTTATCTTTTCTTGCGAAGATTGCGGCGTGTAAAGATCTTCTCGTCTATGAACTTGTCAAATTCAGCGTCCAAATACCGAATAACGGTTTTGTGGCCTTCTTTGTTTTGCGGAATCATCTCCATCACCGCTGGGATAGTCTTGCCATCAAACGGTTTGACATCTTTGAAATTCATGACCCGCATCAGACGCCCTTTTTCATCGTAGAAGTGCTGCCAGACCGGAACCAGATCGTCCCTTCGGACAGCGACGACGAGTTTCCCCCAAACAATCGGCGAGTCTTCCTTTGGCACCAGTTGAATGTAGAGATGGTCGGATTCGGCTTCTTCTGGCGTAATGAGTTGATAGGTATAGTCGGTGAGCATTGACGACTCTTTAACCAGGTCATCATTCGTAAAATCAGAGCCCATCCAAGAGCCCATCATCATTGAGGGCGGCAACTTCATCACCTTGTTTGCTTTAGGCAGGTAGTTCCACATTTCATTTCCAATCCGTAAGGTCGCGACTCCCTTCTCTTTTTTAGGCGACGTGATCAAGATGAAGGTCCTATCCATTCCCTTTGTCCATACTTCCAGCGCCAACGTCCTTTCCCAGTGTGGCGTGACAATCTGCATCTCCATGTCAGCGTAGCTGGTTTGGCTACGATAGAGTTCGTCAATTCTTTTGACAATCGCCTCGACATCAAACGCTGACGGACTGTCTTCAGCCATCACCGAAATCGAATCGATAAACATCAGAAGAAATAACCCGATATATATGGTATGAATCGTAAAATGTAACGCACGGTGTGTGATGTGTATTGAATGTTGCATAGCTTCTACTCTCCTGCTTCCCCCTAACTCTCCTGTTTTCTGCTTTTTCAGCCGTCCTTCAATCTGAATTTTAATCGCCAAAACCACCCCAATTGCGCCTCCGACGACAAATACCGCCAGTTATAATTGGGAGTCCATCGTCATTTCGCTTCGCTTGTCACAGGCGCGTTTCCGTGGCAGTCAACCCATCAGACACAGTCGTGCCGTCACGTACAGTCTGAAGACTCGATGCGATGCTGAAGGCTTACGGCACTTTGAGCCTTCGGGAGTCGCACGGTTGGTAGAGTATAGCGCCGAATTGACAGGCGATCAGGTGAAGTTGAGCACGCGGTTCGCTGACATCTGTGACCTTGCCCGCGAAGCTAGCTTTTACGCGGGGCAGAACGGACATTCAAACGTAACCCGCGGCGATGTGCAGAAGGCGATTGATGAGAAGATCCATCAAGCAAATCGCATCGAGCAGCGACGGGGTGAGATGATCGAAGTACCGATTTCAGCATAACAGGCCACGAACAGGCCCTTCGCGACTTCCGCCGCTGTCCCGCGACGGTTCATCCGCAGATGTGGGAAACAGTTTCGCACATCCGAGTGTTTCCGTCAAGTTAATATCGTCAAGTTAACTTCCTGCCATAAATCCTGATACGATTTTGTGGCCATTGACTTTGGTGCGAAAACTGGAACCGGTTCGCGTTGAATCCCCATTTGCTCGACGTGTGATAAATAAGGAATAGAACCCTGTAAGATGCCGTTGAATTCCTGTAACACCGTCGCCATGAACTCATTGTGCATTTTCTTGCGCTTGTCCACCATCGAAAAGAAAGCGTAGACCTTATCCGTGTCGTATTTATTCTTTTTGAAAAACGATAGCAATTGCTCATAACTTCGCACAGACAGCGTTGTCGGAATCAAGGGAACAAGGAGGTAATCAGCGGCGTTGAAGATATTCTCCGCCAAGAGGCTAATTGTCGGTGGACAGTCTAGCGTAATCAGATCATACTCGTTTTGGACGGCATCCAAGATTCTGCGAAGTCTCTGTTTGGGACGCTTCAATTTATCAAAAGTGGAAGCCAGATTTCGATGCGTGAGATCCGCCGGCAGCAAATCTAAGTTTTCATAATCGGTGCCTTTGATGCTTTTTGCAATGCGCTTCCCACCCTTAATGAACCCCTTTGCCCTGGACTTCAGCTTGGGTTTCACCCGAAAATAATACGTCGTCGAGCTCTGCGGATCCAGATCGCAGATGAGGGTTTTCATCCCCGCCTGCGCCGCCAAAAAAGATAAATTGACGGCCGCCGCGGTCTTCCCGACGCCACCCTTATTACTGTAAATCGCCAGCGTTTTCATAAAGCCGTTCTTGCCTTTTCTACAGCGAACAGTTCGACGTATAGCCGCCTATTGGATGGGGATACAAAGCCGGTGAAGATTTCGGAAAACGAACTTTTAACGATCTGGCTTTCTTTATCCAGTGTTCCGATCAGACTCCCCATTGCCAAGATTGTCCTTCTGGACTGTTGATCAGTTACGGGAAATTCGTCCGCTATGTTCTCGAGGTATTCCTTCTGAACGCGAAAATCATTAAAGTCGCCTAAGTTGTCCTGCAGTTTCTTCAATTGCTTAATCAAGATTGAGATTTTATCATTGGGAAAAAGACTGGAGAAAAATTCCATCAGATACCGCAGTTTTTTACATTCGATTCTTAATTCGTGGAGCTGTTTATCTTGAGCGTTTCCAAGAATTCGGTTGCCCGTCTTTACAACCCGCCGGTATTTCTTGTAAATTCTCCTTTGTGCCAAATCAATGACTGGCATGTCAGCATGAGATGCGGTGAGGGCATTGTCCGGCGGTTCGTTTAGAAATGTCTCCCAATCTTTCAGAATCTCTGAGTATTGTTCGGAATCCAAGCCATTTATGACATCTTCTAACGCTTTTAAGCGCCTCTCTCGCAAGAAATCGAACAACGGCTCGATATCGCCACGAAAGGTCGCAGGGGCCATCGCTTTGTAAACCTTCTCTTTAAGGAGGTAGACATCTAAATCCCGCAACGGGTTTGAAAGCTTTCCGAGAAGAGAGAAATCCCTTCGAAATCGGTCGGTTGTTTCGGCTGGGAATACGGATTTGATCTGACTTAAAGCGGCGCGCGTACGGCGAATCGCGACGCGAAAATCATGCAGAAATTCTGTGTCAAGATCCGCCTTGATGCCGTGCTCATTGCTTTTGATGACTTTCAATAGAAAGCGCAGAATGACCTTCGTTGCTTCAGCCGCGCGCATGTCCGGATCAAGTTGCGGCCTTAATTTTGCAGAATATTCGCCGGGTTTTTTACCGACGGTCTCAAGCGCTTTGAAGTATATCTTGTCTGGTCGGATTGTCGTACATCCCATCTCCACAAGCCGACTGACCAACTTTCGATAATATTTCCCATACCCCTTGATAGGTTTCACGCACAAATGGTCCGGCAAGATCGGCGCTTCTGGCTGATGAGCGGATCGAGTTTCTTCATAGTTGAATCGAACCACTGTTTTTTCATCTTGATTCAAAATGCGATAAGCCGTGGATTGCGAATGTATTTCAGCGAGTTTCATCAGCGCACGGACTTCTATAATCGGCGCCAACAACATTTTCAACTCGCCTTCCGGAAAATCCCATGCAAACACCGGTGGATTAGTGATTTTGGCACGCTGAACGACTGTGAGTTCAGGCAGTCGGTACAGAATGAGATCGCCCTCGGACACATGCAGAACGAGAGATTGATGAAATAGTCGCCAGTCAAAGGTGTCGTAAATCGCGAAACTCGCAGCAGTGGATTCCTCTTTTCTGATGAAATGATGGTTTTCCAATTCTCCAGTGATCCGCCGCTCATCATATCCATCTGGTAATCTGAATGTGAGTTGCCGATCCATAGTGTCCACTCCAGCTAATCTGTAGGGGCAGGGCAAAAGTTGGCAAGAGGGAGGGATTGTGTGAGCGGCTTTTGATTATGCTCCATGTGGTCGCAAGTTTGCCCGTTGGTGAGACGCTCAAACCGATGTGTTTTCCCTTCATGATTTCCTGGATTTCGTTTTTGGGGAGTGCTCTCTCCCAGACCATGATTTCATCGAGAATCACGGTCTATTTACACAGCATTACGAAATTGTAGCATTTTTGCCGATTATGTGACAAGAGCAAAGTTTCAGCACTTTGCTGTTGACCCCAATGTGACTTTCTGCTAAAATAGCTGTGCTGAGTCGGAATTATCGGAAAAGCTGACGTCGATTTGTGGAATGCGATAACCCGTGCGTGGGTACCATCTCACAGAAAAGGAGAGTTTATGAACATGCTGATCACCGGTGCCGCGAGTCGCCTGGCCCAGACTATCGCGAGCGAACTGGCCCCAAGCCACCGGCTGCGCCTGCTGGATAGCGCCAGTGACGCCCCACCTGCCGGTCTGGAAAATAACGTCGAGTGGCTGCAGGGCAGTTTTATCAATCCGGACACGGCCTGGAGAGCCGTCCGCGATATAGATGTGCTGATTCACACCGGCGAACCACCCCCAGACCTACCAGAAGACGAACTGGCACGCGAGCAGCTTCTCCTCGACCTGGCGACACGTGGTACCCACGTGCTTTTGAAGGCCGCCGTTGAAGCCGGCGTCAAGCGGTTCATCTACGGCAGTACGCTCGAAATCTTCAGCGCCTATCCCGACGATGTTTACATCAGTGAATTGTGGAAACCGCTGCCTACACCCGAAATCTATCAGATGACCCGCTATTTGGGGGAACTGACCTGTCGAGAATTTGCTCGCGATTACATGGTGACGGTTACCGCACTCCGTCTGGGCAAGCTGGTGTTAGCCGAAGACGTCGCGGGCCAGACCCCGGACCTGATGTGGCTTGACCTGCGGGATGCCGCCCGGGCCTTCCGATGTGCTCTCACGCGCGAGGCGAGCACGGAAGTCTGGTGGACGCGGCGCTGGGCAGTTTATCATATCTGTGCAGCGATTCCCAATCCCAAATTCCTAATTGACCAGGCGGCAGCGATGGGTTACGAACCCCAACACAATTTCCAGACCAACGAGCCGGCAGCAAGCATCGATACCTCAGATAGAGGTGGCACATGAAAAAGAAAGTGCTACTGCTCGGCGCTTCCGGCAATATCGCTCCCCATCTGCTTTCCGGACTGGAGCCGTATTACGACCTCCATCTGGCGGACATCAAGCCCCATCCGGACGGGAATCCCATCCTCTCCGTTGATGTGACTTCCTACGAGCAGGTTCTTGAGGCAGCGCGGGACATGGACGCCATTATGAACTTCACGGTCGTCCGCGGCGATCCGGTACAAAGCTTTCATGTGAGTACCCGCGGCGCCTGGCATGTGATGAAGGCTGCCGCTGAGCTCGGTATCAAAAAGGTCATCCACACGGGGCCCCAATCTATCCGCGGTGCCTACGACCACGATTTTGATGTTATCGACGTGCCCCGATCGCCGGGCGTCAACTATTATGGGATGACCAAGCTGCTCGCGATGGAAATTTGCCGCATTTATGCACGTGTCCATGGCATTCAGACCATCTGCTTTGTCTTCAATGGCCTCGGCCCCAGCCCGACAGAAAAGGTCTCTGGGAAGGACTTTCCCCCGTTCACGATTGTCTGGGAAGATCTGCAGCATGCCTGCCGGCTCGCCCTGGAGATTGAATCCGTGCCCGATAATTTTCAAGACTTCAACATGCTGAGTTATGAAGGCCACGGAAAATATCGTGTGGACAAAGCCAGGCGCATCCTGGGATTCGAGCCGCGAGAGCAGTGGGAGGACTACTTCAAAAGAACCCCCTGAGTAACGGCTTGAAATGAGAGGCGATATGATTGGCTATTACATTAGAATTGTTCCTTTTTAAGCGAACTTCGGAAATGTAGGTCGGGTATGACGAAGTCTACCCGACGAATCTCAGTCGGGTAGGCG
>JAPUIP010000259.1 GCA_027296925.1 Candidatus Poribacteria bacterium
CCTTTTCAGTTCATGCGCATCGACAGGGCCGAGCGCTGAAGTCTGCACCACATCGTAGCCGATCTGCTTCACTTTCTTCATCGTGCTGACGATGTCGGCAGGGGTTTTTGTAAAGTCACGTACCGTATACAGTTGGGCTGCCAATTGTGATGTCGCCATAATGCTAACTCCTTACTCATGTCTATTGAGCGCTCTCAGAAAATCGGGACGCAACAAGCAGCGCCCCTACGATGCTAGCTTAAACAAAACCACTGCCAATTGTGAACGAGACCCGTTTTACGCTTCACGATACCGCCTCCTCGCCGAGATGTTCCTTCAACCATCCGCGTAGCGGCACATCCCCATCTGTCGGCGAGAAGTGCCCGTTGGCGTTGATGCCGTCACCCAACAACTGGCGGCGAATCGGATCTGAGCGTTCCATGAGCGCCGGCGGGATGGTCATATCGTCCTTGGTGCGCAGCCAACGGTAACTGTAGCCGTAAAACAGGACTTTCCGCGTCACATCGGAGTAGTTTTCACTTCGCGCATGCCACAGCCGTCGATCAAAGAAAACTGCCGTGCCCGGCTTAACGCAGACCGGTATCGCCTCCTCAGGGTTACTCTCTCCGTCCGATGGCAACCCCAGCTTATCCCATTTGTGACTCCCCGGTATGACGTAAAAATTCCCTCGCCCGAGTTCGGAGACATCGCTGAGAAAGTAGCCAATTTTCAGAGATAGCCGGGGGCGGGGCGTTGATTCCATTTCTGTGTTCACTCTGCCGCTGTCCTGGTGCCAGCCCAGCCTTGTTTTATGCGCGGTGCCGGGAGCAACACGCGGTGTGACGCCCAGGTGGGAGTGGTAAAGCTGAACGTTCCAACTGAGGATGTCCCAGACTTTGGGGAACGTCGTGTGCCAATCGACCAATTCGACATACGCATCATCCTTCGCGACGAAATTGGGATAGAAGAGATTATCGTGGGGCCCGAGTCCCGCCTCGCGTTGCTCGTGCCAGATTCGGTCGGTCACCTCCGTCAACCGATCGATCATTTCCGGTGGAATTGCATCCTCGACAGTGATCGTGCCCCTTTCTTCAAATTCGAGGCGTTCCGCTTCCGTCAAGCGGTGTTGCAAACAGGTTGCATCAAGCATAATAAACTCCTTCCGTATTTAGGATTTTGGTAAATAGAAGCCAAGGCCTTATTGTGCTTCACGCCATTGCTCCAGAGAATGCCGGCGATCCGCGAGCGGCAGTTCAACCCGGCGTCCCCCCTCCCGGTGCGATTGATAAATCCCCATGATCATCTCAAACGCCCAACGGCCCTCCTCGCCGCTGCTGGGCGGCTGTGTATCCGTTTCGATGGCATGAATCATCCGTCGATACATGGTGTTCACGGCATCCTCAATACCGATATCTGACAGGTCTACCTGTTGCCAGTCGGAGAACTGCGTCGGCGTGCCTTCCATTGGACGCGGCAAATGCCAGAGGTTGTCTTCCACGCTTCCCGAGGCCCGCACCGCCAACTGTCCTTCCGTTCCGAGAATGTCCACGCCGTAATTTCCGCTCATCGTTTTGGCGTAGTCAGTGAAGCGAAGTTCGCCGACAATTCCTTCGTGGAAGCCGTAATAGGCGATTGCCCGCGTT
This sequence comes from Candidatus Poribacteria bacterium, assembly GCA_027296925.1. GTDB lineage: Bacteria > Poribacteria > WGA-4E > WGA-4E > PCPOR2b > JAPUIP01. Next base: position 1,623 of record JAPUIP010000259.1, read on the forward strand.
CCCATGACGAGACCGGAATCGCGATCGCGCGGAGACATCGCTTTCGCCTCCATAATGTCCTCAGCTTCAGCGAGTCGAGTCCCGTTGTAAACCGTTCCCGAACACCACTGCGGGATTCCACCGAAGCAGAGCATCATATCTGTCACATGCGTGCCCATCTCCATAAATTCATTGCCGCTCTTGCGTCCCGCTTTGTTGCGCCCTCGAACCAGAACGACGTCGCCGATAAGTCCCTCCTTCACCAGTGCCTGTGCCTTTCGGATGCCGGGGTTGACGTGGTTCTGTTGATTGATGGCGAACTTCGCGCCAGATGCCTCCGCGGCGGCGACCATCTCATCCGCTTCGATAAGATCGATGGCGATCGGTTTCTCGCACAAAACGGAGAGCCCCCGCTGCAACGCTGCAACTGTCGGTGCACCATGGCCGCGTGTCTGCGTGGCGACGGTAACGAGATCTAGATTCGCCTCGTCGTACATCCGCTCAAAATCGGTATAACGCGCTTCGACGCCATATTCGTCTCCCGCTCGATTGAGAGAATCGGGGACAACATCGCAGAGCGAAGCAATTTCAAATTCTGATAGGTTCTTGACAACCCTGAGGTGATGGCGTCCCATGCCGCCACACCCAACGAGCCCGACACGATAGGTTTTGGACATCACTCATTCTCCTTAGATGGTTCGATGACAGAATAAGCTGCAACTGCTTTTCTTCATCATTATACGAAATAGAAGTTTCCTTTGGCAACGGAATTCTGACCTGGTGTAGCGTCCGCCGAAAGAGGTGACGGTGATGTTACCATTCTTGTCACGGCAAATGGTGGCAAAGCGTGAAATCCACTGTAAGAACGAAACTTCCAATAATCTTATTGGCACCGGTTTCGAAATGGTATAACATATCAGGTCTGTGGATATTGTAACCTAACACAATGGAGTGATAGCAAATGAAGATTACGGATTTGAAATGTACTGTTTTCGGTAACAATCCCGTGGTTCGGATAACCACGGACGAGGGAATTAGCGGATTGGCAGAGGTGGAAGCCAGCAAATCTTATCTCAAGCCGCATATTCTCTTTTATAAGGATTTCATCTTGGGAGAAGACCCCACCGATGTCGAGCGGGTCATGCTAAGAATCCGCAGGCTGGGAAGTTTTAAGCCGTGGGGAAGCGCCGTGAGTGCCATTGAGATGGCACTGTGGGACATCGCCGGCAAGGCGGCAGGCCTACCGGTCTACAAGCTGCTGGGGGGTAAAGTTCGCGACAAAGTCCGGGTCTACAATGGCGCCGTCAGGTTCCCGATGGATGGATTGTCCCCTGAAGATTACGCTGAAAATATGAAAAAAATGAAAGCCGCTAAGGAGGGATTCACCATTATCAAACAGGGCATCGCGTTTCATAGTCCGATGGCACGTGAGGTTCCGGGTTTCTTTTACGGAGACGTGCAGCAGGGACGTTTTCATCAAAACCGCGGTCCTTTGACCGAACGCGGCTTGAACTATGTAATCGCTTGCGTTGAAGCGATGAAAGAGGTCTTGGGAGACGAGGTGGGTCTCGCTTTGGATTGCGGGCCAGGATTGATGGTTCCCGACGCGATTCGGCTGGCAAAGGCGGTTGAGCCGCTAAACGTGATGTGGCTTGAGGACATGATCACCGGAGACTACGTGCCGTACGTTTTGGCGGACCTCTACCGAGAGGTGACGCAGAGCACATCAACCCCAATCCACACCGGCGAACAGATCTATCTGCGGCAAAACTTCAAAGACCTGATCGAGAAACGCGCCGTGAGTATCGTCGGGCCCGACCCATGCGACATCGGTGGTATCGCGGAACTGAAGTGGGTTGCAGAATACGCAGATCTTCACGGTATCCTGATGGCCCCTCACGGCACGGGGGACGGCCTCATCGGTCTAGCTGCCCTCGTCCAGATGTCCGCGACGTTGCCGCAGAATTACATTGCGTTCGAGTATCCTGTTGGCAGCCCCGATTGGTGGTACGATATCGTCGAAGGCCTCCCCGACCCAATCGTCGTGGACGGGTTCATTGAGGTTTGGGACACGCCCGGCATGGGGGT
>JAPUIP010000026.1 GCA_027296925.1 Candidatus Poribacteria bacterium
ATCCGACTGAACTCTGCGGCACCTGTCACGGCCAGCCGAGTGTCCCCGAACACAACCAGCTTGACAGCTTCAAAAATAGTCCTGCCGCAAGAGAAGGAAAAAACTGCGCGACCTGTCACATGCCGGGCATCAAAAGACTACAAAGCACTTTCAGTTACGAGCCCATCCCAGGTAGGCGACACACATGGATTGGCAGCCGCAGCGTTCACATGCTCAAAAGCGCAGCGGATCTGACGGTCACACTGACGGAAGGGAAAGCGATTATTCGCCTGACCAACAAGGCCGGACATGTTCTCCCCGGCGAGGCGTTGCGCGCGATGATCCTCGATGTAAAGATCTATGATGCCGATGGCAATCCTCTCCGCCGTGAACAAGCGCTCATTTCCGCTTCGTCGGGCGAGGGCGGAACCGACAACCGCATACCGCCCGGTGAGACACGCCGATTTGCGTATGAGATTGGCGGCAAAGCGCAGGTTGAAGCGACGTTGCGCTATCGGTTGTTGCCGACGACCCCGGAAGCGGAATGGATCACGATGGCGGAGGCGAGTCAACCTGCCCGGTAGTTTGCTCGCAACTATTTCCAAAGAGTAGTGACAGAAAAATTGAAGTATGCTAAAATAGAATTGTGAGCGAGCAAACGCTTCACAGAACTCCAGATGTAATTGCGCCCATTAGCAGTTCATAATCATGGAGAAATGGCATCCCCTTGCAAAGTAGAGCGGATATGTCTGAACATATCGAAATTCTGACCAGTTACGTTCCCACATCAATCGCGAATCGCGTCAAACTGGTTGCGTCCCTGGGAATGGAGGTCCTGCGGCAAATGCTACATCGTCTCTGGCCCACCAAATTCGTCGCATCCCACGCCACGTATCGCACGTTACGCTCGTGTAAGCTCTCATGTTGACCAATGCAAAAGCTCACATTTTCATTAAAATAAGGAGAGGAAATGACAAACGTTCAGAAAGAACTATCCGCACAAGATTATCGAAAAATCGATCAGGCGCACGCCTGGCACCCGCTCTTTCAGCATCAGCTCCTCGAACAGACTGATTTGCATGTGTTCGAGCAAGCCCACGGAACAACCATCGTCGACTCGGAAGGGCGCGAATACTTGGATGCATACGCGGGGTTATGGAATGTCAACGTTGGATACGGGCGACAGGAAATCGCCGACGCGGTTTACGAACAGATTCAGCGGTTGCCATACTATCCGCTTTCACAGATTAACATTCCCGCAACGCTTCTGGCGCAGAAGCTCACAGCGATTTTGCCGGGAGATTTGAACCACGTCTTTTTCTGTAACAGCGGTTCCGAAGCCAATGAAACCGCGATAAAAATTGCGCGGCAGTACGGACGGCAAAAATACCCTGGGGAAAATCGCTACAAGATCATCGGTAGTTATCGTGGCTATCACGGCTTCACATACGGCGCGATGTCTGCAACCGGTCAAGCGCGCCGGCGGAAAGCCTTTGAACCACTTGTCCCCGGCTTTATCCATGTCCAGCCTCCCTACACCTATCGGTATGCGGGGGAGCTCAGCGAATCGGAATTCGGCATCGCCTGTGCCGACGGAATCGCGCGAGTTATCCGCTGGGAAGGTGAAGAGACGATCATCGCGGTCATTGCCGAACCGATCATCGGTGGTGGGGGCGTCCTTGTGCCGCCGGACAACTACCTTCCACGGGTGCGGGAAATCTGCGATAAGTACGGCATTCTGCTCATCCTTGATGAAGTGATTAACGGCTTTGGCAGAACAGGCAAGCTGTTCGCCTGTGAACACTGGGATGTGCAGCCCGACATCATGACCCTCGCCAAAGGGTTAACGAGCGGCTATCTTCCGCTCGGCGCGTGTGTTACGAGCGACGCCCTCTTTGAGGTCTTCCTCGGTGAGCCGGAGGAGAATCGAGAGTTTGCGCAGGTTTGCACCTACAGCGGACACCCAGTGGCTTGTGCGGCAGGCCTAGCAAACTTGAACATTCTCACGGAAGAACGCTTATGGGAAAATGCGGAACGTGTCGGAAGCCATCTGCTAAAACAATTGAAGACGTTACAAGATCTGCCGATTGTCGGAGACGTCAGGGGCAAGGGACTGATGATCGCCGTCGAGCTCATCCAGGATAGCGACAAAACACCGGTAGATACGGCAGCAACGAAAAAGATCGTCGGGGCGATCCAGGAAAAGGGCATCCTCGTCGGCAAGATTGGTCAAGCCGTGGATGAACCCGAAAATATCATCTTCCTTTCGCCGCCGTTGATCTTGACCATTGCGGAGGCGGATCGGATTTTTGAGGCGTTCCGAGACGTGCTCGCCAGTTCTTAGAGCGGGCTGTTTGCGTCCCTGTCAACATGACGTGCGAACTTGGGGCTCAAAATTCCAATTCCTGAATTCGTGATGAGGATTCTAAGGAGAGACTAAATTCATGGTAAAAACATACCGCGTTGGAATCATTGGTTGCGGTGGTATGGGGCGCTCCCATGCCAACGCTTGGACAAATACCGGTCGCGCTGAAGTCGTGACCGCCACAGACATGAACGCGGAGGCTGCCGCGAGACTGGCGGAGGAGTTTTCACTCCCGACGCATTATACCGACCCCCATGAGATGTTTGAAAAAGAAGAACTGGACGTTGTCAGCATCACGACGTGGCAGAGCGTTCGTGCGGAACTCACGATTATCGCTGCAGAAGCGGGCGTGTCAGGAATTCTAGGTGAGAAGCCGATGAGCGGCGCCCTGGGCGAGGCGGACGACATGATGGCGGCGTGTGAAAAGCATGAGACAAAGCTTGCCATCGGGCATCAACGACGTTTTATGCCTCAGAATTGCGAAGCACGGCGGCTCATTCAAGAAGGCGCAATCGGCGAGCCCCAGGCGATGCTGCGTCGGGATGGCGAGGGGCTGCTCAATCGCGGCACGCACGAGATTGACGAAATGCGCTACATCCTTGGCGATCCGGAGCCGCTGTGGGTGATTGGACAGGTTTCGCGGAAGACGGACAAGTGGGAGCGTCGAGTCCGTTGCGAAGACGTGTGCGTGGGCGAGGTCTGCTTTGAAGGTGGGATTCGCGGCATTTACGAGAGCGATCTTCCCGAACCCGGGCTCCGTGGAGATGCTGTGTACGGAAGTGATGGACAGCTCCGGCGAGGCGCAGATGGTACGGTTGAGTTGCTGAATAGCAAGGTCGCCGGTTGGCAGACCATCACGCCCCGTCAAAAGGAGCCGAATCAGTACGACGAGATGATTGCATGGCTCGATGGCGAAATCGACGAAAATCGCAGCGCCGGAAGACACGCGCGTACCACAATGGCCATCCTGATGGCGATTTACGAATCCCTCCGGATTAAGGATGTTGTCAAGTTTCCATTCACCACCCGCGCCAATCCGCTGGACTTGATGGTGGAAGGCGGCACATTACCGGTGTTTGTCGAAGGACGCTACGACATCCGGGCTCCATTTCCAGAGCAACAGACGTAATGCGCCCGAAGCCGGGCTAGATCCCCAACCCCCTAAACTCCTGGTCATGCTATGACATGGATAAAATCTTTCGCAGAAATCGATGATGGAGATCTCCCCCTTGTCGGTGGAAAAGGGCTGAATCTGGGCAAATTAACAAGGTCCGGATTCGTGGTGCCCTCCGGTTTTTGCGTGACAACGACCGCCTATCGAGCTGCGACCGAAGGCGTCCATCCGTCCAGTCAAGATGCCATCCATGCCGTTCGGTTGCCGGATGCGCTTCAAGCGGAGCTCGTGGCGGCTTATGACCAATTGGGGGGAGGCAGCGTCGCCGTTCGCTCGTCCGCGACCGCAGAAGATCTGCCCGACGCGAGTTTTGCCGGGCAGCAGGACACCTTCCTGAATGTCTCTGGGGGCTCCGAAGTACTAGCGAAGATGAAAGCGTGTTGGGCATCGCTGTGGTCGGAGCGGGCGGTTGCATACCGCCGCGATCATGGAATTGATGATGCGCAGTTGGCGATGGCGGTTGTGGTCCAGGCGATGATCGACCCCGACGTTTCCGGCGTGATGTTCACCGTCAACCCGACCGCGCCCGATGAACTCGTCATCGAGTCGAACTGGGGGCTGGGCGAGTCCGTGGTATCCGGCGAAGTCACGCCCGACCACTTCACCGTCTCACGAGAAACCGGCGAGGTCACCGGGGAAACGGTCGTGACCAAGCGAAAAATGAGCACGCGCAAAGGACTCGAAACGGTGCCGATAGGCCAGCGTGATATTCCAAGCCTACAACGCGGACAGATCTCTGAACTCACCCAACTTGGCATGCAGGTTGAAGCATTCTACGGTGCGCCACAGGACATTGAATGGGGGCTCGCTGACGGTCAATTCTACCTGCTGCAAGCGCGACCAATTACAACACTTACCGATGCAGCGGCGGCTGAGCAGTTACGTCGCCGGGAGATCGAAATCCTCGAAAAGAAGGCCGATGCGGAAGGGACAATCTGGAGTCGATTTAACCTCTCGGAAGTTCTGCCCGCCCCCCTACCGATGACGTGGGCAGTTATCAAAGATTTTATGTCGGGGCGAGGTGGATTTGGTCTGACTTACCGTGACCTGGGATTTTTCCCTGGTCCCCGAGTCGATGCGGAGGGCGTGCTCGATCTCATCTGTGGGCGCATTTACTTCAATCTGAGCCGAGAAGCGGAACTCTATTTTTACGGTTTCCCGCTTGAGCACAACTTTGAGCAACTCAAACGCGACCCGCAAAAAGCCATCTATCCGCAAGCCACCACGAACATCAAGCGCAGCACCGCTTCGTTCTGGTTCAAACTCCCCGCCTACGTTGTCAAGATGGTCGCCGCCGATCGCAAGCTGAGGGGTATGCGAGCCGATTTTGATAGAATCCTGACTGAAAAAATCTTCCCGGCATTCGAGGAGTATGTCCAGACCCAAAAGCAGATTCCGCTCGAAGAATTGTCCGATCGGCATGTCATCGCTAAATTTAACGAGTGGCGCGAGAAGACACTCAATGAATTCGCAAAGGACGCCCTCAAGGCGACCGTGTTTGCCGGCTTTTCCTTTCAGCAGTTGGAAGCCAACCTCCAAAAGTGTTTCGGCGAAGAAGAGGCAGGAGAACTCACGAAATCACTGATTACCGGACTGGAAGGCGACCTGACGGTTGAAACCAATCTGAAGATGTGGGCGGTGGCACAGGATGAATTGCCCCTGCAAGATTTCCTGGAACAGTACGGGCATCGTGCCGTTGGCGAATTTGAGCTCGCACAGCCGCGATGGCGTGAAGACCCATCCTACGTTGAACAGATTATTGCGTCGTTCCGCGCCAATCCCGATGCTAATCCGGAGAAGCATTTTGACGCGCAACGGGTCAAGCGAGAGGAAGCAGAGCGCGGATTGGCAGCGTTGCCGAGGGGCAAAGCGAAGCAGGTCAATCGTGAACTTGATCTCACACAACGGTATATGCCTTTCCGAGAGTCAGCGAAGTTCTATCTCATGCTTGGCTACGCGCTCATCCGAAGTGCGTTGGTGGAACTGGATCGCCGCTATCAGCTTGATGGCGGCATTTTCTATCTCACACCGGACGAGTTAGAGCCGCTCACCAGCGGGGAAGATTTTCGGTCCGTGATTGCAGCGCGCCAAGCGGAACGGGCGAAACTCTTGCGGATCGAACTGCCGGACGTCATCTATAGCGATACCCTCAACCGTATTGGTGAGCCGCCGTCGATCGAGACCAGAGATGAAATCCGAGGGGTTGGCGTATCGCTCGGCGTTGCTACCGGTGAGGCGTATATCCTTCTCGATGCGACCGACGCACAGATCACCGGCAAAGATTACATCCTGGTCTGCCCGTCGACAGACCCGGGATGGACGCCGCTCTTTCTTCATGCAGCGGGACTGGTGATGGAACGCGGCGGCATGTTGTCGCACGGCGCGGTTGTCGCGCGAGAGTACGGCATTCCGGCGGTCGTCAATGCCACCGCTGCAACGAAGCGCATCCAATCCGGACAGCGTGTGCGCGTTGATGGCAATCGGGGGGTTGTGTCGATTTTGGACGCGGCGGGAGCTTTGACGTCCTGACTCTAAATCATCCACAATCCGAGCCCGAATATGGACAAGGGTGCGGTCAGGGATTTACGGAGATTTT
>JAPUIP010000260.1 GCA_027296925.1 Candidatus Poribacteria bacterium
AATCAGGACTGTGGCCGATTCGAATCTGTTGCGTTTGGGGCATTGATCTCTCCTGTGAATGCGCTGAAGCAGGGCTCACGTACCCTCGAATAGCGGTTCGATTTTGCAAGTGTTGCTGGGCGTCGGGGCAGACAATTGGACTGGACTGGGATTTTCGGTTTCAGCAGAACTTTTTTGGCCGCACAAAGTACAATGCCGCCGGGCACTCCGCTTCTTCTCTTCAGCGAAGCTCCTCAATCTACCCCTGCCACAGCGGTGATGTCCATTTGGGCCGATTATATCAGATAACAGGATTGATGTCAAGTGATTAACTTGCATCAGCAACTGAGATTGTCAATGTATCGCCGGAACATGAAACTTATCAGAGTTTACGACTTATCGAATCGAAGTTCAAACCATTTTTTATACGTGGGGAATTCCTGATGTAGGCTATCCAGCCTTGACAAAACAATATCCTTAATGATATTATTTCAGGCTGTTGTGCCGAGCGTTTGTATTGCATTAGTCGATGAATTTTGGTCGACTTTTTTCATTTTTACTATTGTTGTTTTATATCTGCTATTGTTGGATTTACCATCTCGAGATTTCAAGGCGCGTGTCGAAATCCTCACGCCAAAGTGGGGTGGACAGTTAAGGTCATATCATGCTTAGAATGAGAACGTATTTCGCCGGATCTGATAGTGAAATTAAATGGTATGTTGTGGACGCCAATGAGAAGGTCCTCGGGCGGTTAGCGACCCAGATCGCGATGGTGCTTCGCGGGAAACACCGTCCAACTTTCACGCCACACACTGATATGGGTTATCGTGTCGCCGTCATTAATGCGGAAAAGGTCATTGTCACCGGTAACAAAGCGACACAAAAAACGTACTTTCGTTATAGTGGGTACCCAGGGGGTGGCAAGTTCAGGACTTTTGAAGAACAGATGCAGAAAAAACCCGAAGAAATTCTGCGGCATGCCGTCAAAGGGATGCTCCCCAAAAATCGTCTGGGCCGTAAGCTGATTAAGAAGCTGAAAATTTATACGGGGCCAAACCATCCCCATCAAGCGCAACAACCGGAAGTGTTAGGATTTTGACTTTCAATAAGGAGTAAAGTATGGCTGTAGAACAGTACTGGGGAACAGGACGACGTAAAACCTCCGTTGCGCGTGTGCGATTGATTCCTGGGGGGGCAGGGCAGTTTGTCGTCAATAAGAAATCGATTGAAGAGTATTTTGGACGCGAGGATCTCGTGATGCTTGCGAAACAACCTATCGCGCTAATCGAAAGGAGCGAAGGCTACGATATCTTCGTCAACGCACATGGTGGCGGCATTTCGGGACAAGCCGGAGCCATTTTGCACGGTCTTGCGCGTGCTCTCATTAAGGCGGATGAGTCTTTTAGGCCCGCTCTGAAAAAAGCCGGGTTCCTGACTCGCGATTCACGCATGGTTGAACGCAAAAAATATGGACAGAAAGGCGCACGGGCGCGATACCAGTTTTCCAAGCGATAGATTTTGCCCCGTTGAACGCTTGATTTTGAGGACATAGGTTATGGCGAATATAGTAATATTGGGTGCCCAGTGGGGAGATGAGAGCAAAGGAGGAACAACGGATTTCCTCGCTGAAAACGCGGATATTGTTGCGAGGTATCAAGGCGGCGATAATGCCGGTCATACGATCGTTGTCGGGGAAGAGAAGTTTATCTTCCACCTGCTCCCTTCTGGCCTTCTACGTCCCCATACAACCAATGTAATCGGCAACGGCGTGGTCATCAACTTGGAAACCCTGTTCGCCGAAATCAACGAGTTGGAAGGGCGTGGTATTGAGGTTGGCGGCCGCCTGAAGATCAGTTCGCGTGCGCATCTCATCCTGCCGTATCATAAGGCCATGGAATCGTGGGACGATCTCGGGAGTGGGCTAAAACTTGGCACGACCTCGCGGGGTATTGGTCCGACGTACTCCGATAAGGTGAATCGCCATGCGGGTATACGGGTCGGGGATTTGGTTGAATTCGATCTTTTTCAGAAGAAGCTCGACTTCAACTTGACAGCAAAAGATCACGTCCTCAATCAAATTGGCGGCGACATCGATAAGCATGCCCTACTGGCACAATATTATGATTATTCGCAGCGGCTTGCGCCCTATGTTGTCGAAACGCCTGAATTTATGAATAACGCGCTGAAATCGGGAAAGCGGATACTTTTTGAAGGCGCCCAAGGCACGATGCTAGACATCGACTTCGGCACCTATCCGTATGTGACGTCGTCCAACACCACTGTTGGCGCTGTCTGCACAGGGCTTGGCGTCGGTCCCCAGGCAATCGATCAAGTGCTGGGTGTTTCAAAGGCGTATGTGACCCGTGTTGGGAGTGGACCATTCCCAACGGAAATGCCACCAGATCTTGATGAAGAGATTCGTGGTGTTGGTGAAGAATATGGCGCCACAACACAACGACCGCGCCGTTGTGGATGGCTTGATCTTGTCGTCCTACACTACGCGGCCCAGATCAACGGCTTCACTGGTATCGTTTTGACGAAATTCGATGTCTTAGATCACCTCGATGAAATTCAGGTGTGCACTGCCTATCAGCGCGATGGTGAACCGGTAACGGCATATCCAAGCAGCCTGAGAGTGCTTGATGAGTGCAAACCGGTCTACGAGACGCTACCCGGCTGGAAACAGTCAACCGCGGATGTGCGTCGATACGAAGCGCTCCCAGCGAACGCAAAACGATATCTCTCTTACATTGCTGAATTTCTCGACCTGCCTATCGTTATTGTGTCCGTTGGCAAGGAGCGGACGCAAAAAATAATCTGCGATAATGACCTTTTTTCATCGGCATAATTGCAGGGCAGCATTTTTGCATTGCTGATGGTTGTTTTTCTGCATTTTAAGGTTGACATCTCCCAGCAAATTGGGTATTATTTATGCCCGCTGCAGCGAAGATTTATAGCCCGTGCGGGCCGTTAGCTCAGTTGGTAGAGCATCTGACTTTTAATCAGGTGGTCATAGGTTCGAGCCCTATACGGCCCACCTCTCGTCCCCGTCGTCTAGCCTGGCCAAGGACACAGGCCTTTCACGCCTGCGACACGGGTTCAAATCCCGTCGGGGACGTTCATATTCACCCCTTCGATTATCGAAGATAGAAGGGGTTTTTTCTTGGCCCTCTCTTGACCTATTGGTCATCTGACGATTCACGCACTTTTCTCACCTGTTCGAGAAACTGCCGCATCCGCGCTTCTTCCCCAATGTCGGTTGGCTGGTAGTACCGCTTCCCCTGCAAAGCGTCAGGCAAGTGTTGCTGGTCCGATATGTGGCCGGCAAACTCGTGAGCATACTGGTAGCCCGCGCCGTAGCCGAGCTCTCGCATCAGTTGCGTGGGCGCGTTTCGCAGATGTAGGGGCACGGGATAGGCGTTTTTTTCGCGGACATCTTTTTGTGCAGCGAGCAATGCCAGATAAGCGGCGTTGCTTTTCGGGGCGCATGCGAGATAGATAGCGGCTTGCGCCAGGTTCAATTGCGCTTCTGGAAGCCCGACAAATTCAACGGCACGTGCGGCAGCATCTGCAATCAACAACGCCTGCGGATCTGCGTTGCCCACATCCTCTGAAGCAAGGATGACCATCCGTCGCGCAATGAAGCGCGCATCCTCGCCGGCTTCCAAGAGTCGCGCCAACCAGTAGACCGCTGCATCCGGGTCTGATCCGCGCATGCTCTTAATAAAAGCGGAGATCACGTTATAATGCGCGTCGCCCGCCTTATCGTGACGCATCATCCGCTTTTGCGCCGCTTTCTGAATCTCATCGGCTCCCAGGTGACGCATGTTTTGATCATCGGGTTTGCACGCCTGTACGGCAAGTTCCAGCGCATTGAGCGCAAGCCTCACATCGCCATCAGCAATCAGAAGCAGCGCCTCGATCGCGTCCTCTTCGAGCATGCCCCGGTAC
>JAPUIP010000261.1 GCA_027296925.1 Candidatus Poribacteria bacterium
GTGTCTTATTACCCCAATAGAAATTCCTGAAATTTCCCCATTTGGATTCGAGGACATCCTCGTCCCCGAGATCGGCAATTTAAACTCGTCTTTCATTTCGCTGTTGAGGTAGAATTTGCCCACTTTATTGGGGATATCTACTGTAAAAGCAACATAGTTAAAAACGTCAAAACTGACTGCTATCCCCGTTACGTGGAGCACATTTTCCACCTTGTCTGTCGTGATTTCCCAAGCCCATTGGTCTTTTTCTTCCGAATATCCGACCCAAGGCATATCATTACGAAAACTCCCCTGCCATTTTTCCAAAATCGCCGGCCAGTCGCTGGTCCCTTTGTGTACGGGTTTTACCCAGGCTGTAATTGTAAATTCTGTGATGCCATCAAATAACTTCGCTGATGTCTCAGCTAAGTCAACATAATCATCCACACCATCAAACTCCAATGCTGAGTCCAATTTTCCATCCGCCCATTTTGGTGCCTTTATGGTGGCGTCTCTACCATTTCCGCTGTCGTCAGTGGCTTTATCACCCACACCCTGGTCAAAAGACCAATATGCAACGAGTTGCTCCCTAGGCTCGAAGGCGTTAGCTGAGAAAGAAAAAAGAATGAGAATTGAAAGTGTCAGACAATCGACTAAGTTGTGTTGTGGCTTTTGCGGTTTCATGGCTATCATTCCCTTTTTTGTTATCTTGTGATTTTGAGATGTCCTTTTTTGAACGTCTCAATGCTTCGTCACACGGTTGTCTGATAAAGCAAATTGGGTGCCAAGGCATAAAAAAGCGCCCCAAAAGCTAACATCATGCCTGCTTGAGGGGCGCAGAATATCGATAGTGCTTTGATTCGTGGACAAATTGGAAAATTGAATGATGGGGAAAGAGAGGAGGGAAGATTCACAGATAATGCTTTTTGTTTGACGATACGCAATCTCTTAATGTCATTATATCGTCATTATAGCATCATCATAGGGAGATGATAGCATCATTATAGCCGCTACGACGGAAGGTGGTAACGCAACCAGCGGCGTGTCCCTTCAGGCGCCAACAAGCCGTACCGATGGAGTTTTCTCAGTAAATAATTGGCGCGTTGTCGGTCTATATTCAAGAGCGTCCGGCACTCTGCGTTGTTGATGCTACCGTGTTCGCGAACATACGCTACGATCTTTTCCTCATCGGTTTCATGGGCAGGGGCGGTTTGTATTCCCGTTTTTTTGCTTGAACTTCGCACTTGGGCACGTTTAACGACCAGCACTTCGAGTTTTTCACGGTCTGACGGACGTTTTTGAGGCGGCTGGTTCTCTATTGAAGTTTCCGTCGTATCGGTAGTGGAAAGTGATGGCTGAGTTACCTCGCCGCGATCTTCAATCAGATGTAGATGTTCCGGTCGAATTTCTCTTCGACCGCTTAAGATCAGAGCGCCTTCGATGATGTTCTTCAATTCGCGGATATTGCCGGGGAAGGGGTAGTTCATCAACACCTCCATCGCTTCGGGACTGAGAGAGGGGGCGTGGGAAGTGTTTCCTCGCTTGCTCGCTTCCCCGCCTCCTCGCTCACTCGAAAGGCTCATCTCATGTGCAAACATATTGAGAAAATGCTCGACGAGCAATGGGATGTCCTCCCTTCGTTCTCGTAGCGGCGGCACGGCAACGGGGAATCGAGCGATCCGATAGTAAAGGTCTTCCCGGAACGTTCCTTCGGCAATTTTGCGCTGCAGGTCGGCGTTGGTGGCCGCGAGGATGCGGACATCAACGCGCTTTTCGCCGGTAGCGCCGATTGGCATAATGCACCCATCTTCGAGGACACGCAAGAGCTTGACTTGCAGCTCAAGGGGCATATCGCCAATTTCGTCGAGGAATAGTGTGCCACCATCGGCGAGTTCAAAGTAGCCCAAACGGTCGGTATTTGCCCCCGTAAATGCCCCTTTGACATGCCCGAAGAGTACTGATTCCGCCAATTCAGAGGGAATGGTAGAGCAGTTGACCGGAACAAACCGCCCGTCTGCTCTCGTTCCGCCAAAATGGATGGCACGGGCAATCAACTCTTTGCCCGTACCGCTCTCACCCGTGATGAGGATGCTTGTCGTACCGACCTCTTGCAGTTGACGGACTTCATTGAGGATCTTCTTGATGGTTTGGCTCGTGCCGACAAAGCCCGCGATGCCCCAACGAGCGGCTTCCTGTTCGGAGATTATCGAGCGTTCTTCTGCGGCAATTTGTAGAGCATCCTCTGCCTGCTCGCGCCGGGTAATCTCCTGTTTGAGTTTCTCATAGGCCTGCGTCAACGCTTCGTTCGCCTGTGATAATGCCGTGTTTTTGTGCAAAAGGTCTTTCGCCATCCGGTCGATCTTGAGGTGGGTTTCGACACGGGCAAGTACCTCCTCTTTTGAGAAAGGTTTGGTAATGTAATCGACGCCGCCAACCTGAAATCCTTTAACAACACTTTCCGACTCATGCCTTGCTGTGATGAAAATCACCGGAATGGATGCCATGTCCGGGTTTGCCTTGAGACGAATGCACGTTTCAAAGCCGTCAATCTCCGGCATTATCACATCCAGCAAGATGAGGTCGGGGGCTTCAAGCCCGACAAGTTGAATCGCCACTGTCCCATTGGGCGCGAGCCGAATACCATAGTTTTCCGGCTCTAAGGTTTGACGTAACAGATCGCGATTGGCCGGGTTATCATCGACGATGAGAATGATTGCCTTTTTCGGACGTTCTGGATTTTCAGGCATAAGTCGAGTCCTCTTTTTTTGAGTGGCATAGCACGTAGGTCAGGCTATGCCTGACGCAATGAATCAGGTAGACAAGCTCTGTCTAGCGCGATGCATCAGGTAGGTCATTCATCGGTTGGGATTTGCGACAGAACCTCAAGGAAACGCGCCATATCCAAATCGGAAATCAACTCACGCAATTGGCTCGCGAGTTTTTCACCCGCTGCACCGAGTGCCGCAACTTTCTCAAGGTCGTTTCCAAGGTCGGTGACATTATAGAGCGTGGCCGATTTCTTAAGACGATCAAACAGCGATTGAGGAAGTTTAACTTTCGACGCCGCCTCTGATGAATCGGATTCCTCCGCTTGGTCTGAATCGGCATACTGGTATTCGATACGCAAAAGGTCTGCCAAACACCCCGTGATTTGCTCAAAGTGGAACGGTTTGGGGATAAACGTATTGAATCCAGCGTCGAGATAACGTTGTTGTTCGTGGAGAAGCGCAGAGGCGGAAATCGCGACGATTTTCGGGGCATTATTGGCTAGAGACGCAATAATCCGCTTTGCAGCTTCCTCGCCACTCATCACGGGCATACGGATATCAAGAAACACAATATCCGGTTGGTGGGCAAGGCACATTTCAACTGCCTGTTGACCGTTTTCTGCGACAAGCACATCACAACCGATGTCATCCAGAATCTTCGACAAAACATCGCGATTCTCTTGAATATCGTCGGCAATTAGGGCACGCACCGTGTATCCGTCGGCGAGGCGGACAATCCGCCGGGTTTCAGCTTCACGGCGCTGCGTGGTGCTGGTTGTTGCAGGGGCAAAGGGTATCGTAAAGAAAAAGCGCGAGCTGACTCCCGGCTTGGATTCAAGTCCGATATCGCCGCCCATCAGTTCGATGAGGCTTTTGGCAATCGCCAACCCCAATCCGCTTCCTTCTTGGGTTTGATTTGCCTCGATTCGTTGAAATGGTTCAAAGATTGTGGCTTGGTCTTCGGTCGAGATACCAGCACCAGTGTCGATGACGTGAAATGTAAAGCGTAAAACGTCAGGTGTGGTCGGTTCCGGTGTGGATGGGGTTATTCGCAACGTGACGGACCCCGCATCCGTAAATTTGACGGCATTTGAGAGCAGGTTGATAAGCACTTGGCGAAGTTTACCTTCATCACCGTGAACCTGAATGCGTGATGTGTATTGCATATTGGGGGTTTTTGCCCCGATTGCATGGGGATTCAAAGCAACTTGATTGTTTGATCTCTCATTTGCTGCCCATTCGACCTGCCAAGAAAGTCCTTTCTGTGCACAACGAAGTTGAAACATGACTGACAGGTCATCAATCAGTGCCGTTAGGTCAAAGTCGATATTCTGCATGTCCGCACGTCCAGCTTCAATTCGGGAGATGTCGAGGACTTCGTTAATTAACGCAAGTAGATGTTCGCCGCTATTTTCTACCTTGTGGACCGCACTTCGATGTTCCGGTTGCAGGTCGTCTGCTCGGAGTAAAATTTGGGCGTATCCCAGAATAGCGTTCATCGGTGTGCGAATCTCATGACTCATGTTGGCGAGGAAGCGGCTTTTTGCGCGATTCGCAACATCGGCGGCGTCTTTAGCGACTTGTAGTTGTTCGTTCTTTCCGGCGAGGTCGAGATACGCCTGTTCAAGTTCTTCGCGAGTTTGACGCAGGGCAACTTCTGCGGGTTGCTCGACGACGGTTAAGACCACGCGGGTGGGTTGGGAATAGTTGAGGTCTCTATCGATGGCGACCACTTCAAAGGTATAAGTTCCAACCGTCTCGAAGAGATAATCGAACGTCGCGCTTTTTGTCACCTGCCAATCGACCTCCGCTTCACCGCTATCTCGAATAATTCGGACGCGATACTGCCGTTTTTCGGGAATCGTTTTGAAATCGATGGCATTGTATGCAAAGCTGGCACGAGTTCGAGTCGTCAGGGCGGGAATTGCGGCGAAATCACGATAGGTCTTGTCAGTGGTTACCGAAACGAGATAAACCTTTGGCGGGGTGCGACTGGGACGGTAGTGCGTTAACCCACCATCATGGGTGCCAAACCACATCGAACCATCTTCATCATGGAGAATCGCGGTGACCACATCCCCCGCGAGTCCATCTCGCTTATCTAATGTGGTCCAGACTTTCCCATCGTAACCACAGACCCCCTTGTCATCTGTTCCGACCCATAATACGCCATCTGGTCCCCGTGATATGGTGTTAATTGCGTGACTTGCCAGTCCATCCTTTGTCGTAAAGTTGACAAACGTTTTCCCATCATAGCGCGAAACTCCGCCGTCCCATGTTCCAATCCACATCACACCGCTTGGGTCTTGATGAATTGTAGTCACATCGTTACCTGCCAGCCCATCTTTCGTGGTGAAGTTGACAAAGGTCTTCCCATCGTAACGGGAGAGCCCGCCTCCGACGATTCTCTCCCATTTAGATGTGCCAAACCACATCACTCCGTCCGGATCGTGGTGGATGGCATAGACCGTGTCGCCAGCTAATCCATCTTCGGTGGTGAAGGTGACGAACGATTTCCCATCATATCGAGAAACCCCGCCGTCGACGGTTCCAAACCACATCACCCCGTCCGGGTCATGATGAATGGAAATCACTTGATCGGCTGCCAAACCGTCTTCTGTCGTAAAGTTGACGAACTGATGACCCCCTCTAACCGCCCCTTCACAAGGGGGAGAACCGTCGTAACGCGATACGCCACGCCCACCCGCCCAAGAACCACCGGTGCCAAACCACATCACGCCATCTGGATGCTCATCAATGGCATGGACCCGGTTATGTGCTAACCCGTCTTCGGTGGTAAAATTGACAAAGGTCTTCCCATCGTATCGGCTTACGCCGCCACCGACTGTGGCGATCCACAAGGTGCCATCAGTGTCACGATAGATGGCACGGACGCTGTTGCTCAAAAGACCATCTTTCGTGGTGAAATTGACGAACGTCTTTGGATCGTACCTTGAAACCCCGCCTCGCTCAGACCATTCTGTCACACTACCCGT
>JAPUIP010000262.1 GCA_027296925.1 Candidatus Poribacteria bacterium
GATATGTGGATAACTGCCAAAAACATACGCCCGGACTAACAAAGGGCTTGTGGATAACTTGTGGATAACTTTGTCGATTATCCACAAGTTATCCACAAGCCCATATTTATCCACATCCATCCACAAGCCATCCACAAGTTATCCACAGGGTTATCCACAAGTTATCCACAATAACGATTTGTATATATTGTTTCCATTATTTAATATCTTCTATCAAAAAGTTAATTGCTTGTGCAAGTTCCGGATCTTGCCGGATGCCTTCTTCAATTCGATCAATGGCATGTAAAACGGTTGTATGATCTCGCCTGCTAAAAGCGGTTGCAATCTCCATAAGGGAAAGGTTCGTCATTTGGCGACAAAGGTACATCGCGACCTGTCGAGGGAGGACGACAACCTTTGTGCGTTTCGCGGATTTCAGGTCAGAGCCCTTGATCCGGAAATAGTTCGCGACCGTTTTTTGAATATCCGCCGCCGTCACAGCTTGGCGGTATGTGCGGGATGGCGGGATAACATTATTCAGCACTTTGCGGGCAAAATCGACTGTTAATTCCTCATGGAAAATGCTCGCCTCCGCAATGAGGCGAACGAGCGTTCCTTCTAGATCTCGAATGTTTGTTTGAACGACTTCTGCGATATAGCTTAAAACGTTGTCTGGAATGTTTTCAAAGTCGTGGTCTTCACACTTTTGGCGGAGGATAGCAACCCGGGTTTCAAATTGTGGGGGGCTGATGTCGGCGACCATTCCCCACTCAAAACGGGAGCGTAGCCGCTCTTCCACGGTTTCAAGGTTTTTTGGCGGGCGGTCGCTTGTCATCACGATATGGTTTGAATTCTGATGCAGCTCATTGAAGGTGTGGAAAAACTCCTCTTGGGTTCCCTCTTTACGTTGTAAAAATTGGATGTCATCGATGAGCAACACATCTGCAGTGCGGTATTTGCTTCGGAAATCGAGCGCTGTTGTCCGTGTGATAATGGAGTCGATGTATTCATTCATGAAGGTCTCAGAAGTCACATAAAGCACTTTTGAATTGGAATGGATCTCCTGGATACGATTCCCAATGCCATGCAAAAGATGAGTCTTGCCCAGACCAACCCCGCCGTAGATGAAAAGCGGATTATAAATTTTCCCAGGATTTTCCGCCACGGCACGCGCCGCTGCGTGGCTCAAACGATTGCCAGTTCCCACAACAAATCGCTCGAACGTATATTGGGGGTTCAGACTGTTCTCTGGGGGAGGGGCAACATTAGCGGTCGAAGGTGGGGGCGAATTGGCTGTAACCCTTTTTGTCTGAGGCTTTGCAGCGATGATTTTGAGTTGGCAGCCTGCGCTAATATGTTTCTTTAGGAGACCATTGATGTCTGGAAGAAAGCGGCTTTCAATCTGCTCTTGTGTAAACTGATTCGGCGCCGAAATCGTCAGCTCGCTCTCCGTGAGAGCCATCGGTTTGGCTTGACTTAAATAGACATCTTCACGGAGCTCTTTCAGGATTTCGTTCCAGATTCGATCAGGGGTATACCGCATCACAATAATTCCTCTGGAAGATCGCTTCAGGGAAATTCAAGCGAGTATAACAAATAAGCGAAGTCTCGTTTGGACTTTTCAGGATACAAAGGGGAAAGGGGATAGACTTAACGAAAACCTATGTGAGACGCGGGCGTGTTCGGGATTTGGGCTGGCCAATCAAGAGGGGAGATTGAATTGTATCCACAAGTTATCCACAATTTATCCACAAGTTCCGCCCTACCAGACAAAGGGCTTAAATATCTAAACAAAGCCTGTGTGGCATAACTGAAACAGCTAACAAACGCCGGAAGGCATCAAGAAGGTGAAAGCATATTGATTGTTGTATAAATTCGGGCGGCACAATCGAAACTTACCCACAATTTATCCACAATCTATCCACAAAGGCTCCACCTGAAGAAAATAATCACTTGGTCTGAATCCAATAGCCCGGAGTGCTTAAGGTGCAGTTTCCCCCTTGAGAAATGTGCTTTAGTATATCATGAAACGCGACTTTACGCAAGTTGAAAATCCCAATCCACAAGATGGAAAAAAGCTTGACAAATCCTGATAAAATAGACTATCATTCTCTCGTTTTGAACCCATTGCAACAGACTTTTTAGAATAGGAACAGGTTCTAATGAAACGTACATATCAACCCCATTGTCGCAAACGGAAAAACAAATTCGGTTTCCGCAAACGCATGTCCACTCGACATGGTCGAAAGATTCTCTCTCACCGTCGTGCAAAAGGACGAACCGTCCTTTCCGCCTAACGTGCCCCATGCCAACCATATTGCCCCTCGGAAAGCTCAAGATTGATCTGTTGCAGCAGATTCTTCCGCAATCGCATCAGGATACCCGTGTCATTGTTGGACCGCAAATTGGGGAAGATGCGGCTGTGATCGACTTTGGAGAAACGTGTCTCGTTGCCAAGACGGATCCGATTACCTTTACAACCGATGAGATTGGCTGGTATCTCGTCTGCGTCAACAGCAATGACATCGCAACGATGGGAGCAATTCCGAAATGGCTGTTAACGACTATCCTCTTACCGGAAAATCGCACAACCGAAGTGCTCGTTCGTCGCATTATCGAGCAGATCAAAGCCGCATGTGAACATTTTAACATTACGCTATGTGGCGGGCACACCGAGATCACTCACGGCTTGGATCGGCCAATCGTCATTGGGCAGATGCTCGGCGAAGTCAAGAAGAACAGGCTTATTACCTCATCCGGCGCGCAAGCCGGGGATGACCTGATATTGACAAAGGGGCTTGGTATTGAAGCCACCTCGATCATCGCCCGTGAGCGCGAATCCGATCTGTTAGGGAAATTCTCCTCCACCTTTCTCAATCAAGCGAAAGACTATCTAACTTCCCCCGGCATTTCAGTCCTGAAAGAGGCTATGATTGCTACTGAAATCGGCGGTGTTCATGCGATGCACGATCCGACCGAAGGTGGCGTTGCGACAGCGATTCATGAGTTGGCGCACGCGGCAAACCTCGGCGTGGTTGTTTGGCAAGAAACGCTGCGGATGTCCAACGAGACGAAACAACTGTGTCATGAATTTCAGTTGAATCCGCTGGGCGTCATTTCCTCTGGCGCATTGCTCATTGTCGCCGAACCGGCGAAAAGTCGTGAGATTGTGTCTGCTATCACCGAACACCGTATCCCCTGCGAGATTATCGGTCGCTTGCTGCCGCCGGATAGCGGCCTCTGGATCGAGCAAGATGGTCAGCGTCTGCCGCTTCCAATTTTTGAAACCGACGAGATTACCAAAATCTTCAGTGAATGAAAGTAAGGGCGAAGCATTCTTTGAATGCTTCACCCTGTAATATATGCCAAGAGAATTTGACGTTCCACTCTTCTACCGCAGCCCGGTGATTTCTGTTGTCAAGAAGGCGCGCCGGCTGACAGACCCGCGCAAACGCGACCTCTCTCCCGCCGTGTTGGATTTTGGTCCGGTGCGCTTCAAGATTGCGCGTCACTTTGGGTTTTGCTACGGGGTTGAAAACGCCATTGAGATTGCTTACCGCGCGCTTTCAGAGAATCCGGGGGTGCGAATCTTTCTGCTGTCAGAGATGATTCACAACCCCCATGTCAATGCCGATCTGCAGCAGCGTGGCGTGCAATTCCTCTGCGAAACGTCCGGCAAGCAATTGATTCCTTTCGATGAATTGACACCGGCGGATATCGTCATCGTGCCTGCCTTCGGTACAACGCTCGAAGTGGAGGCGGAACTCAGCCGGCGCGGCATCGAGCCCTATGCTTATAATACGACCTGTCCTTTTGTGGAGAAAGTGTGGAAGAAAAGTCAGGAGATTGGTCGGGCAGATTACACGGTTGTGGTACATGGCAAACGATACCACGAAGAAACGCGGGCCACATTTTCGCATTCAAAGGCTGAAGCCCCTGTGGTGGTCGTACTCAATTTGGAAGAGGCGAAAAAACTGGCGAAGGTCATACGCGGAGAATCCTCCAGAGAATTTTTCTTTGACTATTTTGCGGATCGCTACTCCCCAGGCTTTGAGCCCGACCGCGATCTGAAGCGTATTGGCGTTGTGAATCAAACTACGATGCTCGCCACGGAGACACAGGCAATCGCTGACCTACTCCGAAGTGCGATGATAGATCGATATGGCGAAGAGCACATCGACGCCCATTTTGCCGATACGAAGGATACGCTTTGCTACGCAACCAAAGAAAATCAGGATGCAACGCTTGCCTTGATTGACGACGGTGGAGACTTAGCCCTGGTTGTGGGAGGCTACAATTCGTCCAACACCAGCCACCTTGTCGAGTTGTGTGAGCGAAAACTGCCGACGTACTTCGTCTGTGATGCCGACGAAATGCGTTCGCCAACATCCATCCGCCATCTGGACATCCACACGAAAACCGTGCGTGAAACGGTTGATTGGCTTCCAATAAACCCTCCCCGCAGTCGTCTCGTTGATATCGTTCTGACCGCCGGCGCTTCCTGCCCGGATGCCCTGCTCGATGAAGTGATGCGTAAGGTTCTTTCCTGGTTTTCCGAGACCCGTTCGATGGATGCCGTGCTTGCCCCTTACCGGCAATCCACGAATTGACCCATTGACGAATCTGTGAACTCGTCAATACTCCAATTATATTTCCCACTTCAGGTATCTGTTCGATGCGGAAATCCTTCTTGCCCAATAGTTTCACGCGAGCAACTGTATGACAGTTTTTGACGAAATTGATGTTCTCAAATCCAAGATTGATAGCTATCGTCCCATCTCGCCGGAAAAAATGGGGCTGATCGACGAGAAGTTCACGCTTGAGTGGACATACCATAGTAATGCGATCGAAGGCAATACACTTTCGCGTCAAGAAACCGCATTTTTCCTCAAACGCGGATTAACGGTTCAGGGCAAAACGATGCGAGAATATCTGGAGGTGCAAAATCACGTTGGGGCGATTGAGTGGCTGAAGGAAATTGTGAAGCAGAATAGACAGATCACCGAAAGTCTGATAAAGGAACTCCACGCACTGCTCTTGCACGGCATTGATTTCATCTGGGTGGGGGCCAGGAACAATCGGGTGAACAGGCGGATTTATCCAGGCAAGTATAAAACAGAACCGAACAACGTTGTCACGATGAATGGGGAGGTCCACTACTACTGCGAACCGATCCGGGTGCCAGAACGAATGGAGCAACTCGTAAAAATCATTCAACAAGCAAGTCGTCACCCCGTTCAACTTGCCGCCATCGCCCATTACGAATTCGTGTCGATTCACCCATTTGCCGATGGGAATGGGCGAGTGGCTCGCTTACTGATGAATCTCAGCTTGATGCAGCATGGCTATCCTCCGGCCGTGATCAAAAGTGAGACAAAGGAGGAGGCGTATTATCGTGCATTGATGGACGCTGACAAAGGCGATCTTGAGCCGTTTATTGGTTTGGTTGCGGCGGAAGTGAAGAACAGCCTGCAACTGATGCTCGATATCCTTGAAGGAAGGACTGGCATCACCGAGAGCGATCTGGCTAAAAAGCTGCGGAACCTGGATCAGAAAGCGAATCAGTTAGGAAATCAGGTCAATACCCATGAAGCCACAATCAAAGAATCCATCGATTTCGTGACAGATGTTGCTTTGCAAACGCTCCAGAAGGCGATTGATCAAAATCCACTGAAAAAATTTCAGTTTGCTATAGACGACTTGGGTTACCCCGAAGCCGTGATTTCGGGCTCACCCCTTCCTAGTTACTATGAGGGTGCAGAAGGGTATGAGACCGTAGAACTTTCTGTCGAAGGTCGGATAAAATGTAGCTACACTTCTGGGGTTCATATAGCGGTTTCTTTCCGGCCCCAAGAAAGGCAAAAGATGTATCGGATCTACGCACACTTGCTTTTTCCAACCTTTGCAACCGATCAACGGGTCTATATTGCTGCCATCTGTTATGTTGTCTATAGAAGCACTCAGCTTGTTGGAACGATCTCTTGGGAGCCAGGCAATCTCATCGAAGAAGAAATTGAGGCAGAAGTTCGGAAACTATTCTTTCGCAGTCTGACGTTCTTGGAATCACACCTGTCGGATTAAACCTCGAACCGGCGAATCATCTTACGCATGACGTTTTACGTTTCGCACCTAATACGGCAGTTCGACCTGCTGAGTCCTCACTGCAATCGCCTCCGGTGTCAACGCACCGAGTGGTTTTTCCCCCCGAATGACACGGGCAAAATCATCGACAATCATGTCGGCGACACGTAGGTTCGCATCCTTGGTACGACCGGCGATATGCGGCGTATGCACCACGTTGTCTCGTCCGCGCAATGGATGGTCAACGGGAACTGGCTCTACGTCGTAAACGTCGAAGGCGCCAGCGAGTTCGTCGGCGAGAATGCGTTCCCGCAACGCTTCCATATCCACTGCATGCGCCCGGGTGATGACCACGACCAATGCCCCTTTGCGCAAGCGATTGATCCGTTCGCGTGTGAGCAGATGTTTCGCTGAAGGCGTGGGTGGGACCGCAACAAAGACGATCTCCGCTTCGTCAACCAGCGTATCCATATCCACCGACCGCACGTCCCACTCTTTGAATAGGGCGTCAGGGATGAAGGGATCATAACCATCCACCCTCGCGCCGAAGGTGCGACACCACTGCGCGATCTTCCGACCAATCTGCCCCAATCCAATCACGCCGATATGCTTCGTGCCGAGGTCGCCGTTGACGAAATCCGGTGCGTCACAAAACTGCGCGTAAGGATACTCCCACAACGGCTCCTGATTTGCCATCCGATAATGCCACTGTGGAATGCGTCTCAAAGCGGACAGCGCTAGGCCGAATGCACATTCGGCGACAGATTGCGCCCATGCTCGGGTACTTTCGATGACCGGAATGTTTCTTGCCGCGAGTGCTTCGAGTGGTAAACCGTGTCCGGAGTTGTCTGTCATTGTCCCAATGACACGCAGTTTGGGCGCGGCGCCGATACATTCCGCTGTTAAATCCCCGCCAAAGTGAACGATTCCTATCGCATCCTCAAGCTCGATCTGTTGGTGGATAGGCGTCGTCCTGTTGGCATTGAGAACAACTGTGGGGCCTAATTCATCGAGTCGTGTCACCAGACGTTCGTGCAAGAAGGGCCACGATCTTTCCAAATTGGTATGACGGGTAAATAGAAAAAAATCAGACATTTTGTCGCTCCTAAAAACCGGTTTTCAACGCCGGTTGAATGACATGTGGTTGGGATTTAAAAGCGTAACTAATTTTCAAAAAGAAACTATACATTCCTGATTCGTTAATGGTAGCATTGATGCGGGTTTTTCCAATTTTCAATCTTCAATCTTCAATCGAAAATTAGTTACAGGAATCGTTTATCTTTTCCCTTTCAACATTTTGAGACGTCGACGCACCGCGGGATTGCGCGGGTTGGTTTTGAGGAATTCTTCCCATAACGCCACCGCCTCATCGGTAAATCCTTGCGAGAGATAGTATTCACCAAGTGCGATCGGTGCGGCAGCGGAATGTGGTGCTTTTTCCATTGACGCCTTGAAGGCGGCGATTGCGGTATCGGCATCGCCCTTGAGGAGGGCGAGTTGCCCCCGCCCATACGGTATTAACGGGTGTTCGGGATATTCGGCAGCGAGGGCATCGATAAGCGCTTGTGCCTGATCTTCCATTTGGTTTTTGTAGGCAGCCATCGCT
>JAPUIP010000263.1 GCA_027296925.1 Candidatus Poribacteria bacterium
GACAAAACCGGTCTGTATTGCCGGGCGAATCATGACCAAACGCGATCACGGCAAAAGTGGGTTTGCCCATGTGCAGGATGGGAGTGGTCGTGTCCAGATCTATGTGCGTCAGAACTTAGTCGGGAAAGCGGCATATCAAGTCTATAAGGTGCTGGACGTAGGGGACACCATAGGTGTTAAGGGTTTCGTTTTTCGTACCCGAACCGGCGAAATCACCGTATTGGTGCATGAAGTTGAACTTCTAGCGAAATCCGTCCGTCCCCTCCCCGAAAAATGGCACGGCTTGCAAGATCAGGAGACGCGGTATCGTCAGAGGTATGTCGATCTCATCGTCAATCCTGAGGTGAAGCAGGTATTCGTCAACCGCACACGAATCATTCAGGCGATTCGTGACTATCTCAATGAGCAAGATTTTATCGAAGTGGAAACACCGATCCTTCAACCAATTTATGGGGGTGCAAACGCCCGTCCCTTCACCACGCATCACAACGCCCTGGATATGCCGCTTTACCTCCGTATTGCGAACGAGTTGTATCTCAAGCGGCTCATCATTGGCGGGTTCGACCGAGTCTATGAGTTTGCAAGGGATTTCCGGAATGAGGGTATGGATCGCGATCACAACCCTGAATTTACGATGATCGAGCTTTATCAAGCGTATGCGGATTATGAAGATATGATGCTTCTGACAGAGAACCTTGTCGCGAACACTGCGAAAACGGTCTTCGGCAGCACGCAAATTACCTATCAAGGTGATTCGATCTCTTTAGACCCGCCCTGGCGCAGACTTACAATGATTGAGTCGATACGGGAAGTAGGTGGGCTCGAGCTCGAAGACTTGAGTGATGAAGCGTTACGCGACGCAGCATTAGCGGCTAAAGTTGAGTTAGAAGGGACTGAATCAAGAGGCCATCTCATCGACGAATTGTTTGGGGCGTTGGTCGAACCGAACCTTGTTCAGCCAACATTTATCTGTGATTTCCCCATTGAGATTTCACCGCTTGCTAAGAAGAAGCGCGGGAATGATCGCCTTGTCGAGCGTTTTGAGTTCTTTATCGGTCGGATTGAGATGGGCAACGCCTTCAGCGAGTTGAATGATCCGATTGACCAACGGGAGCGATTTATTGAGCAGGCCAAGAAGTGGGAAGCGGGAGATGAAGAAGCGTTCATGATGGATGAGGATTATTTGCGGGCGTTGGAATATGGCATGCCGCCGACGGGCGGGTTGGGCATCGGTATTGATCGACTCGCGATGCTGCTCACGGATCAGCGTTCCATCCGCGACGTGATCTTATTCCCACAAATGCGCCCGGAACATTAGGCTGAGAGCGTATTACATTTGACGCATTATGAAATACGAATGGTTTATTGCCTCACGTTATCTGAGATCCCGGCGAAAGCAGTCCTTCATCTCGATTATCAGTGTCATCTCTGTGGGAGGCGTTGCCCTCGGCATTGCGACTGTCATTCTGGTGATTTCGGTGCTAGACGGTTTTGGACAGGGACTCAAAGATAAATTTCTCGCCAATGAAGCCCACGTAATTGTTCGCTCAACTGAGGGACACTTCTCAAATTACCAGGAGAAAATCGACCAGATCGAAGCGATTGAAGGGGTTGTTGCATCTTCTCCGGTGATCCTTGGGCAACTTGCGCTTCAGCCTAAGGCCAGTGAGATCATTGAAGATACCATCTATGTTAAAGGTATTGACCCACAACAAGAGGATCGAGTCACCGGGTTTTCGGAATTCGTCAATGGGTTTACTGGCTTTCAGAATTCGCTACGGCTTGAAGAGGCACGACAGCGCGTCGCCGGGCGAGAAACCATCACCGGTGGTATTGTGCTCGGGTATCATGTCGCAAGACGCATGGGTGTCGTTCCGGGGGACATCATCCGCGCGATTTCTAGGATGGTAGCGGATCCGGTGCATCCGGGTAGCTTTTTACCCCACATCCGCAACTTCGTCATTATTGGGCTCTACCAATCGGGCATACACACCTATGACAATGCATTCGGTTTTATCGATCTGGGCATCGCGCAAGCGCTCTACAATAAGCCGAATCAGGTCAACATGATTGAGGTCCGTACCGTTGATGCAGATATGGCATCGGCGGTACGTCATCGAATCCAGACGCAGATCCGTTTCAATGAGGGATTTTCCGCTGTGCCCAGAACAACAACCTGGATGGATTCGTACGCTCCCCTGTTCAACGCGCTGAAATTAGAAGAACTCGTGACGGTGATTATCGTAGCCATGATTATTCTTGTTGCGGCGTTTAATATCGCCAGCACGTTAATCATGATGGTTATGGAAAAAACCCGGGACATCGGCACCCTGAGGGCACTGGGTGCTGCGAAGCATGAGATCCGGAAGATCTTTGTCATTCAGGGCAGCATCATTGGCGCCCTGGGGGCGCTCATCGGCACTGTACTTGGCGTCGTAATATGTTGGTTGCTCGATTTTCAGGTCGTCCGCCCCTCACGCTGGTTGGCCTTGCTGATTCTGCTTCCAGTTGGCGTCCAGTTTTTTCTGGCGTTCCAACGCACGATACCGCTAAACTTCAACTTTAAGGGACTTCTTGCGTTGCTATGGGCCGGCGCAACTGGGCTGTTTCTCTACTGTCTTGTACAGCCCATTTACCTTGATAACATCTTGGGACAAGATTTGAGTCAGGTCTATCAACTAAACCGACTGCCGGTCAAGATCAACTGGTTATTCGTCGTGATCATGAATGTGCTATCATTTTCCATCTGCTGGCTAGCGGCGTTGTATCCGGCATGGCATGCCTCCAATCTCAACCCCGTCGAGGCACTGAGGTATGAATAGCCTGATACGTGTTGTTGGCCTGCATAAATCGTATTATGATGGTTTAACAGAACTTCCCGTGCTTAAGGGCATCGATCTAGAGGTGCAACGGGCGGAGATGTTGGCAATCGTTGGCGCATCTGGCGTTGGGAAAAGCACGCTGCTTCACTTAATCGGCGCGCTCGATCGTCCGACGAGTGGGAAGGTGTACTACGAAGAGCAGGATGCTTTCGCATTTAGCGATAGAGAGTTGGATCGTTTTCGTAATCAAGAGATTGGTTTCGTTTTTCAGTTTCATCACCTCCTGCCAGAATTTACCGCACTTGAAAACGTTGCGATGGGAGCATTGATTGCTCGACAACAAGTGGATGTCGCCTACGATCGCGCCAGAGAATTGTTGGACTATGTGGGATTGGCAGAGCGGCTGGAGCACCGACCGTATGAGCTTTCAGGCGGTGAGCGGCAGCGGGTTGCAATAGCCCGCGCCCTAGTGAATTCTCCCAAAGTTGTGCTAGCCGATGAACTGACCGGCAATCTGGACCGTAAAACGAGCGAAGCTGTACATGACTTACTCTGGGATCTCAATGACCGACTCGGTCAGACATTTATCATCGTTACGCATAATCAGCCCCTCGCTCAACGGGCGGATCGATTGATTCATCTTGTTGACGGAAGAGTGTCCGATCAGGTGCACGTGCTAGATTTCTGAGATTCGTTGATTGACAGATTTGCAGACTTGAGGGAAATAATATGTTGGTTTATATTGACGGAAAGTTTATGGCGCAAGCAGAGGCAAAGATTTCCGTTTTCGATCACGGCTTGCTTTACGGAGACGGTGTTTTTGAGGGCATCCGATCCTATCGAGGGCGCGTCTTTAAGCTCGATGAACACTTGCAGCGCCTCTACGACTCGGCAAAAGCCATCATGCTGGAGATTCCACTATCGATTGAAGAGATGCAAGCCGCCGTGTTGGAGACGCTCCGCCGCAATAATCTTTATGATGCCTACATTCGCCTGATTGTGACTCGTGGCGTTGGCGACCTCGGTTTAGACCCGGATAAATGCCCCGTCCCAACGATTATTATTATCACCGATAAGATTACGCTTTACCCCCAACATTTTTATGAAGAAGGCCTGGAAATTGCTACAGTTTCGACCCGCCGCAACTACTCGGAAGCTATCAGCCCACGCATCAAATCGTTAAATTACCTGAACAATATTCTGGCAAAGATAGAAGGGAAACAGGCCGGGGTTGTTGAAGTCCTCATGCTGAACGCGGAAGGTTACGTTGTCGAATGTAGCGGCGATAATGTCTTTTTTATTAGAAATGATGTGGTTGTCACTCCCCCCACTTACGTCGGAATTTTGGAAGGCGTAACACGGAATGTTGTCATCAATCTCGCGCGCGAATTGGGACTCACCGTCGAAGAACGGGTCTTCACACGACACGATCTTTATATCGCCGACGAATGCTTCCTGACCGGAACTGCGGCTGAAGTCATTCCCGTTGTTAAGATAGATCGCCGTGTGATTGGGAGCGGTCAGCCCGGCACAGTGACACAGAAACTGATTGCCGAATTTCGCAGCGCCACGGGGGTATTGGGAACACCCATTTATCCAGACTCAACATGATGTAAAAAGCGCAAAAGCGTCGAATGATTCGTACGAAAGTTTTGTGCATTACGGAATGGAGGACAAAACATGAAAGTTAGAGATTGGCAGCTTGGTCTGCTGGCCGTAATACTAGGGATAATTTTGTCCGTAGTACCTGCTGCTGCTGAGGAGCCGAAATCCACATCCAGCGATAATGCCTTGATCGTGAAGAAGATTTCGTTTCAAGGATCGGAGAACCTCGCAGAAGATAATATGCTGAGCGACATCATACAGACCCAAATTGGAAAGGAAATTTCTCCGGATCAGCTATCAAAGGATATTAGAAATCTTTATAAAGATACAGGCTTTTTCGCAGATATTGCCGTTGATGTTGGCCCTGCTGATGAGGGTGGTTTAGCCGTCATTTATAGACTCACAGAAAATCCGAAGATTGACGGGAGTATTAATATCATTGGCAACGAAAAGTTGAAGTACAAGAAAATTAAAAAGGCGATTACCCTCAAATCGGGAGAAATTTTGAGCGATCGACGTCTCTGGCAAAGCGAACGCAACGTCCTGAAAACCTACAAGAAATCGGGCTATTATCTGGCGGAAGTCCAGACGCATGCCGATGTAAACCCAGCCGACAACACCGTATCGGTGACATTCGAGATCACGGAAGGGCAACGGATTCAAGTTGAGGAAATCAGTTTCACTGGCAATCATACTATCCCCTCAAAGACGCTCAGCAAAAAGATGAAAACCCGTGTCGGCAAGCATTTTGATGAAGGCTTTCTTGAAGAAGATCTGACCGCTTTAGTGACCTACTATCAAGACCAAGGTTATGCGCAGGCACGGATCGTCGAACATCAGAAAGGTTTTTCCGACGATAAAACGGGCTTGATGCTTGATATTACGGTTGATGAAGGCCCACAGTTCATCATCGATTCGTACACGGTTGAGATTGAGCAATCTGAAAAGCCGGCTTTTTCTGAAAAAAAGATTCGTGATATGTTGAAGCCGGCAGAGGGTGAACTCTTCAATCAAGGTGAGTTTGAAGAGAGCCTGGTTGAGATCCAGCAAGCCTATCATGACAAAGGGTATATTCTCGCCGAGGTTAATCGGCCGATTCCCCACTATGATGAAACCAACGGTCTTGTAAAACTGTCACTGAGCGTCAATGAAGGGGATGTCATCGTCATTGATCAGGTACGCATCAACGGTCTGGAGAAAACAAAGGACAACGTGATACGTCGCGAATTGAACCGCTTGGATATCAAGTCCGGCGAGTTCTTTGACATTCAAGCGATACGGAAAGCACGGCAAAAGATTTTCCAAATGGGCCCCTTTATCCAGCATGTTGACATTGTTCCGAGTGATTCGGAGGGAAATCGTCGCGATCTGATGGTCAGCGTCACAGAAACGTCGCGTACCGGTCTGTTTAGTCTAGGTGGCGGTTATGGCACAGAGGGCGGTATCTTCGGTGTGGCCGAGGTCGGTGAGAACAACCTCTTTGGACGCGCGTACCGTCTGCACCTGAAGGGTGAACTCGGCGCTCGGGATCGGCACACCGGTGAGATTAAGTTCAGCACGCCCTGGATTCTTGGAACACCGACCCGCCTCAACGTGAGCCTGTACAACATCCAGCGTGTTCGCCGATACTATGGCGAATTCTACCGCAACCTGGGTTACGATCGGTATGTTTATAAGCGAAAAGGGGCTTCTCTGACCGTTGGACGCCCGATTTCAAAAAACACAGATTTGTCGATTGGTCTCAAAAACGAAGATATTGATGCCCGGCGAGACGATGTCGAAGAAATCACGGATCGAACAACACGAAGTATTACGTTCCGGCTGTCCAGAGATACGCGCGACTATCTGTGGAGCATCTATGAGCCTGTAGCCGGCGCGCTCAATACGCTCTCTTATGAATTCTCCGGTGGCTTTCTCGGTGCAGACAATGAGTTTCAAAAATATACGGCAGATTCAAGCTGGTTCTTTAACACCTGGCACAATATGGTCTTTGCAACCCATGTGCGTGGGGCATATTTGAACAGCAAGACCGTCGATAGCAGATTCCTATTTTTTGAGCGTTATCTGCTTGGGGGCATTGATACGGTTCGTGGTTATGAGGATTATGCAATCTTCCCAAGCAACAACAACCCGAACGGTGGAAATAAAGTCTTCTACGCGAATTTTGAGTATCGAATCCCACTCGCCAATCGGTTGACCGGCGTGTTATTCTTCGACATCGGACAGGTGTGGGATGAAAGCAGGGACAATATCTTAAAAGACATCAACCTCAAGAAAGGGGCAGGCGTCGGGATTCGTTTTGACCTGATGGGTATGCTAGCGCGTCTCGAATGGGGGTACGGGTTTGATCGAGAGATTAATGGACGCACTGTACCCAAAGGGAAATTTCATTTCACAATTGGTCCGGGGTTTTAATCAATTCATGGTGGAGAACAAGGATATAGCAGTATGACTCGAATTTCGAGCTTTTATTACCGACTTGGTGTCGTTTCTATTGGATTATTCATTCTGAATTTTGGCGTTGATGCACAAAATGGATTCAGATTGGGTGTTATTGACACGCAAAAGGTATTTGAGAACTATAAAAAAGCGCAAGAAGCGAATGAGATTCTGAAAACTGCACAGGATCGTCTCACCGGTCAACTCAAAGGGATTCAGAACGAGATCGAAACGATGGAGGAACGCTTGACGAAACAGAAGTTGTTTCTGGACGATCCCGAGACTGAAACTTTGGAGAATGAGATCCGTCTCAAAAGACAGGAATTCCAGCGTGAACTAGAAGTCGGTCAAGAGTCGATTCTAGCAAAGCGGGAGGAATTGCTTGAGCCGCTTACAAAGGAAATGGAGGAGTTGATCCAACAGATCGGGAAAAGCGAAGGATATAGTTTGATCCTTGAAAGACGTCTGGTGACACTTTATGTAGATGAGAAGTATGACTTGACAGAAAGGATTCTCAAACTGCTGAACGATCAGTATGAAAAAGGAAAATTGAAGGAGTCAAAGCAATTAGCTGCCCCCGCCGAAAAAGGAGACGCGAACAGAAGCGGAAAAAAATAACTGAGCATTTCAGGTCCTCTCGTTTTCCAAAGCCATTATGGTAAAAAAACTAAAAGAAATATGCGAATTCATCGATGGGGAGTTGTTCGGTGACGGTGAAATCGAGATTATAGGTGTTTCAGGCATTAAGGAAGCAAGGGAGCATGAGATAACATTCGTTGCCAACTCGAAGTATATTCGTGAGATCGCGCATACCCAAGCTGCTGCGATTATCGTCGGCCCGGACATCACCTACGCTGGCAAGCCGCTTATACGTGTTGCCAGTCCGTACTTTGCCTTTGTTAAAGTTTTGGAGATATTTGCCTGGCGTAAACGGAAGACAGAGTATGGTATTCATGAAACTGCAATTATAGGTCAAAACGTCCAAATTGGTGAGATGGTATCGATTCAAGCCCATACTTATATCGCTGATAACGTCCAAATCGGCGATGGGGTAACTATCAGTCCATTTGTATACATCGGTGATGATACCAAAATCGGTGATGAAGTCCTCATTTACCCGCATGTGACGATTCGTGAGGAGGTAGAAATCGGCGATCGCGTTATTGTCCACTGCGGAGCGATTATCGGTAGTGACGGTTTCGGGTTTGCCACAGTCAGCGATCGTCACCATAAAATTCCGCAGATCGGCACGGTCATCCTCGAAGAGGATGTTGAAATTGGCGCCAATACAACCGTCGATCGTGCCACCATGACCAATGGAGCAACCATCATCAAACGCGGAACGAAGATTGATAATCTCGTACAAATTGCTCACAATGTCGTGATCGGCGAAGATTGCACCATTACCGCCCAGGCCGGCATCGCCGGAAGTAGCGAGCTAAAAGACCGGGTGACGGTAGCTGGACAGTCGGGGATTGTTGGACATATTACTATCGGCGAAGACAGTGTTGTTCTTGCGAAGTCGGGTGTAACGAAGGACATACCTGCCGGAAGCTATGTGTCTGGTTTTCCGGCGGAACCGCACACACACGAACTCCGCCTCCAGGCCTCTCTTCGCAAGATGCCAGCGATGCTGAACGAGTTCGCGCGCCTCCAGCAACGTGTTGCCACACTGGAGGCTAAACTGCGCCAGACTTATGAAAAATCGACGGATTCGTAGCGATGTAACTCCTTCAACAAAGATGAATCCAGTCCGTTCCAACAGCCTTCCGTGGATTCCTGTTCTGGTGTATCATCAAATCGATGTTGGATTTGAGCTTGGGGTGAATTCGATTTCGCCAAGCGTTTTTGAGCGTCAAGTTCGATTTATAGCCGATCAGGGCTATACTAGTATCACGCCCGACTTCCTCATTTGCGCGATTTCATCTCACACCACCGTCAAGCTCTCCTTGCCTCACCGCCCAATTCTAATTACGTTCGATGACGGATACGAGGATTTTTATACCGCTGCTTACCCAATCTTGAGAAAATACGGCTTGACAGCAACCGTTTTTCTGCTTGCCAATTATTTTGGAAAATGCAACACGTGGGATGTGAAACTCCGCTTAAAACGCTCTAGGCATTTAACCCGGAGGCAGGTTCAGGAACTTTTCAAAGATGGAGTTGGGTTCGGATCCCACGGTATGAATCACCGTTTCTTAACACGCTGTAGCCAGGACGAAGCAGAAGCCGAACTTCAAAAATCGAAATCTTTACTTGAGGATCTGTTGCAACACCCAATTGGCAGTTTTGCATACCCGTATGGCAGTACGAATTCGGCAACGGCCGAGATGGTGCAATCTGCCGGATACCACATTGCTTTTGGCTTGAATCCAGGCCAGAACACCACTGCTCGTTCTCTCTATTGCTTCCCCCGCTGTGCAATCTATCGATGTGATACATTCCGATCATTCCAGGCAAAGCTCGGATTACTGGGAAAATATCGCTTCTCGATGGAATGCGCAAAAAATAAGCTGATTAATCGTTTCGCCTACTTAAATCTTCTTCGCTAATCGGACACTCGGCTGATGGGACAATTGCGTGAGGTCTACTGTGTTGCAACACGTAAGTCGCAAGACGCAAGCCGCAAAATCAATCGCATTTCGCGCGCTGCATTTCACGTTCTCGATTATCTGATTGTCCTTCGTCCGACCCTTTTATTTCCTGTTTGGACGCTTGTCCTTCTTGGACATTATCACGGCGCATTACAGTCTCCTTCGCGTACAGACACGACGCTGTCTCGCCTGACGATTTCATCTGAATCTACAATCGGCATTCTCCTGCACCTGAATCCCCGACTCTGGGGTACGATTTGTCTATATTCAATGCTGGCGGGAGCCGCCTATATCATCAACCAAATAGTCGATAGGGAAACGGATGAAGCGAATAATAAACTGTATCTTGTCGCCCAAGGTCACGTGAAGCTTGCCATACTGAAATTTGAGGCGGCTTTCCTTCTGGTTGCCGCAACGGTTTGGGCGATTGTATGGTTTCACGACAACGTGCCCTACCTTATGCTGATTGCCCTATCGATTCTCCTCGGCGTAGTTTATTCTGTGCGTCCCTTTCGTCTGAAAGGGAAACCGCTTCTGGATCTCCTCGCAAACGCGATTGGCTACGGTGCGATTGCGTTTCTCATTGGCTGGGCGACAGCGTCACCGATTAATGCGAACGCCATATGGCGGACGCTGCCCTACACCTTATGTGTCGGAGCGGCTTTCGTTAATACGACGCTTCCGGATCTGAAAGGAGACCGCGCCTACGGCGATCGAACCATCGGTGTGTTATTAGGCGTACAGCGATCCTGCCAGTTGAGTTTAATCCTTCTCGCGGGTGCGATTCTGTCCGCGTGGTTGTTCAAGGATTCAATTGCGTTGATTACCGGTCTTTTCTGCTTGCCGTTTTTTGTCTACATCAATTTCAACCGTCGGAAATCCGCCATTATCTTGGCAACACGGATCGGGATTTTAACACTCTCACTTCTGGCATGTATCGTCATTCCATACTATTTCATTCTATTCATCGGAACGCTGCTTTTCGTTCGCTGGTATTACGCCGTTCGATTCGGCATGAGATACCCTTTTTAGTCCGTAAAATAACTCCATGCCATAGAAGTGTTGACAGAAGGAAGCAAAAATGAGTGACGAGGTTAATCGTGAAGAGATCTCGGAAGTCGAGAGAATTGAAACGCAGGAGTGGTTGGAGTCTTTAGATTATGTGCTGCAGAGCGGTGATACGGAGCGTGTTCAACGTCTGTTGCGTGCCCTGAACATTCGAGCATTCCAGGCCGGTGTGCAAGTGCCGTTCACCGCGAATACCCCTTACATCAATACCATTCCCGCTGAGCTGCAAGTGCCTTTTCCCGGTAGTCGAGAAATCGAGCGCCGAATCAAGAATCTCGTTCGCTGGAACGGAATGGCGATGGTCGTCCGGGCGAACAAACAGGTTGATGGAATCGGCGGGCATATTTCGACGTATGCTTCGGCCGCGACACTCTATGAAATCGGTTTCAACCACTTCTTCCAAGCACGTGGAGAGGAGGGGGATGGCGACCAGGTCTATTTTCAGGGGCACGCCTCGCCGGGCATCTATGCGCGGGCCTTTCTGGAAGGACGCCTATCCAGGCAACAGTTAGAGAACTTCCGACGTGAGGCGCGCCCGGGAGGCGGGCTATCGTCATATCCGCATCCCTGGTTAATGCCCAACTTTTGGGAATTCCCAACCGTCTCGATGGGATTGAGCCCGATTATGGCAATCTATCAAGCCCGTTTTAATCGGTATCTCGAAGATCGTGGGCTAAAGAAAGATACAGGGCGAAAAGTCTGGGCGTTTCTGGGTGATGGAGAAACGGATGAGCCCGAAACCCTTGGAGCGATTCCCCTTGCGTCTCGCGAGAAACTGGACAATCTGATCTTTGTGATTAACTGTAATCTGCAACGCCTTGATGGGCCGGTGCGGGGTAACGGTAAAATCATTCAGGAGCTCGAAGCAATTTTTCGAGGCGCCGGGTGGAATGTGATCAAGATCATCTGGGGAGATGATTGGGATGAACTACTTGCGAAAGACCATGAAGAACTTCTTGTGAAGCGGATGGAGGAAGTTGTTGATGGGCAGTATCAGAAATATACGGTAGAGTCTGGACAATATATCCGCGACCACTTTTTCAGCACAGATGAACGGCTGCGGAAAATGGTCGAGCACCTCTCCGATGAGCAACTCCGGAAGATGAGGCGGGGAGGACACGATCCTGAGAAGATCTACAACGCTTATAAAGCGGCGGTCGAACACCGTGGATCGCCTACCGTTATTCTAGCGAAGACGATCAAAGGGTATGGACTTGGCGAAAGCGGCGAGGGCAGGAACGTCAGCCATCAGCAGAAAAAGCTGAATGAGGACGAACTCAGGGAATTTCGCACACGGTTCGGCATCCCGATTTCGGACGACGAGGTCGCCGAAGCGCCTTTCTATAAACCGCCGGACGATAGCACTGAAATTAGATATCTGCATGAACGCCGAAAGAAACTCGGTGGCTATTTGCCAAGTCGTACTAGCACAGTTGCTCCCCTTCAGACGCCGCCAGAGTCGGTATTTGAGGAATTTTACAAAGGCTCTGCCGAGCGCGAAGTTTCAACGACCATGACCTTCGTGCGGATTCTCTCCAAACTGCTCCGCGATAAGGAGATTGGTAAACTGATCGTGCCCATCGTGCCAGACGAAGCACGGACTTTCGGCATGGAGGCGTTGTTCCGACAAGTTGGTATCTATTCCCACGTGGGGCAACTCTACGAGCCGGTTGATGCGGATACCTTGCTCTATTACAAGGAAACCAAAGACGGACAGATTCTGGAAGAGGGTATTACCGAAGCCGGTTCAATGGCGTCGTTTATCGCCGCCGGAACCGCACATGCCGTTCATGGAATCAACGCTATTCCGTTTTTTATCTATTATTCTATGTTCGGACTCCAGCGCATTGGTGATCTGATCTGGGCCGCCGGCGATATGCGCTGTCGTGGTTTTCTGCTCGGCGGTACGGCAGGGCGTACGACGTTGGCTGGCGAAGGGCTCCAGCATCAAGATGGACAGAGCCACTTGACTGCTTATGCCACGCCGAACCTTGTCGCTTACGATCCGGCGTTTGCCTACGAACTGGCGGTCATCATCCGCGATGGCATCCGTCGAATGTACCAGGAACAGGAGGATATTTTCTACTACCTGACTGTAGAAAATGAACCCTCTCCCATGCCACCGATGCCCGATGGTGTTAAGGAAGGCATACTCAGGGGGATGTATCGGTACAGCGCCTCGGAGAAAACGGACACGCACCTTCACGCGCAGCTCTTTGGCAGCGGCGCAATCTTAAACGAAGTGCTGAAAGCGCAGCGAATTCTCGAAGAAAAATACAACGTCGCTGCAGATGTCTGGAGCATTACCAGCTACAAGGAACTCTATCGTGACGGGCATGCCGCCGAGCGCTGGAACATGCTTCACCCGGCCGAACCGCCCAGAGTTCCCTACGTGAGCCAATGCGTCGCGGATGCGTCGGGCGTCTTTGTTGCGGCTTCCGACTACATGAAAGCCCTCCCGGATTCGATTGCGCGTTGGTTCCCGAGACCGCTTGTCTCGTTGGGCACCGATGGATTTGGCCGAAGCGAGAGCCGGGAAGCGCTCCGCGATTTCTTTGAGGTGGATGCGCGATTTATCACGCTGGCAACCCTCAACGCTCTAGCACGCGATGGACAAATGCCACTCGACGTTGCTCAGCGGGCGATTCAGGAGTTAAAGATTAATCCTGAAAAACCGGACCCATTTGCAAGTTGAGCAAAGCGAAATCCTGACTTTAGCAGGGCTGATAGGCTGATGATCATGGACCTCATCCAAAGATAGGAGTGATTTGAAATGGAGGCGATGCTCAAAGAAATCCTCGCGAAACTTGAATATTTAGAAAAGGAGGTCGCTGAGATCAAGATCGGGATGCAATCTCTTTTGGAAAAACAGGCAGCGCCAGAGGAAATCTCGATGCTTGAACAAGCACGACGCGATAAACCGTTGATTCAAAAGAAGTTTGACGAACTCTTTAAAAAATGGGGCATTGACGACATAAAGCCGATTGGCGCTAAAAAACTGCGAGAACTGATGATAGCAGATGGCGTTAACCCGGAAGATAATGAATTCAGCAGTAGAATTATTGCCATGCGAGAGGAATAATTCCATGAATTATTTCTGTATCGATGCGAGTGTGATGGGGAAACGTTATGTTCCAGAGAACGGATGACAGATATGATCACAGAATTTAAGCTTCCCCAACTTGTTGAAAACATTGAATCCTGCGATGTTGTGGCGATTCTGGTGTCGGTGGGAGACGCCATTGAAATGGATCAGCCGATCTTGGAAATCGAAACGGACAAGGCCGCCGTCGAGGTACCTTCTTCCGTGAGCGGCGTCGTAACACAGATTCATGTAAAAGAGGGCGATACCGCCAGTGTCGGACAACCGCTTCTGGCCGTTGATACGTCGGCAGAAAGCGAAGCGGCCTCACCCCACACGCCGGAAGCCTCGCGTGAAACGCCAAGCCCGGAGGCGCCGCCTGAAATACGACAGCCACCGAAAATTCCGGCAGTTCAGACACAGCCTACCACGCCTTTGAGCCCACCGACGCAACCGGTTCAGCAGCGCGTGGAACCGCCGTCACCGGAAATTCCACATCATGTCGCCCCGGCCGCACCATCCGTTCGTCATTTCTCCCGCGAAATTGGAATTGACATTGACCAGGTGCCGGGCACCGGTCCCGGGGGACGAATCTCTCTTGAAGATGTCAAGAATTACGCACGTCAGACTACGGAAACACGGCATGCCCATCCCTCAACACCTGCGGAGCAGATGACCGAATCGCCGCTCCCGGATTTCTCGCAATGGGGCGAAATCGAACGCGAGCCGATGAGCAATGTCCGCCGCGCAACAGCGACACACTTGAGCCTGGCATGGTCCACGATCCCACATGTGACCCACTACGATAAGGCGGACATCACGGAATTGGAGAAACTCCGAAAACAGTTCATTCCCAGAGCGGAAGCCGCTGGCGGCAAACTGACGATCACCGCAATCGTCCTCAAGGTTGTCTCCGCCGCGTTGAAGCAATTTCCGAAGTTTAACGCGAGCGTGGACATGGCCAGCGAGGAAGTTATCTATAAAAAGTATCATCATATCGGCGTGGCGGTAGATACCGCGCAAGGGCTTTTGGTGCCAGTGATTCGGGATGTGGATCGAAAAAACATCATCGAACTGTCCGTTGAACTGACCCAGATCGCGGAGCAGGCGCGCAACAGGAAGCTTAGCCTCGATGGGATGAAAGGCGGCACGTTCACCATCACCAATCTGGGCGGCATTGGAGGCACGCATTTTTCGCCGATTATCAATGCCCCCGAAGTTGCAATCCTCGGTATTGCGCGGAGTCGTATCGAGCCCGTTTTCATCGACGACCAGTTTCAACCCCGCTTGATGTTGCCCCTCGCCCTCTCCTACGACCATCGATTGATTGATGGCGCAGATGCCGCGCGATTTTTGCGCTGGTTGGTTGAGATCTTGGAGCAGCCTTTCGTGATCGCTTTGGAGGGATAAGAAAGGTCCGGACGTTTTTGCACAATAGGCATTATTACCCGTTATGAGTAAGATAACACAGTCGACACAAATTGCCGTTATTGGTGGAGGTCCCGGTGGCTATACCGCCGCGTTTATGGCGGGCGATCTGGGCATGCAGGTTACCTTGATAGATCTCGAACCGAATCCGGGAGGGGTCTGCCTGTATCGCGGTTGCATACCGTCCAAAGCCCTGCTCCATCTGGCAAAAGTGATCGCCGATTCACGCGAAGCGGTTCATTGGGGAATCGACTTCGGTGAACCGACCATTCATCTCGACCGCATACGCGCCTGGAAGGAAGGTGTGGTTGGGCAAATGACCCGGGGCCTTGGCGAGCTCTGTAAGCGCCGGCGGGTGGAATTCATTCAAGGCCAGGCGAGTTTCCTGGACGCCAGGACCTTGCGCATTGAACAGGACCGTGCGGAAGCCAAAACGCTATCTTTCGAGCATGCCATCCTGGCGACCGGTTCTCAGCCCAAAACAATTCCCAACCAGCCTCCGAACAGTCCGCACATTCTCGATTCAACAGGCGCGCTGGAGTTTCGTGAGATCCCCTCAAATATGTTGGTGGTTGGCGGGGGCTACATCGGGCTGGAGTTGGGGACGGTTTACGCCGCTCTGGGAAGCAAAGTCTCTGTAGTGGAGATGACCCCCGGTTTACTGCCGGGCGTTGACCGCGATCTGGTGAATGTCCTTTCAAGACGTGTGAGGAAGCAGTTGCACGCGATTATGCTCAACACCAAAGTTGCTGAGATGAAGGCGGAAGCGAATGGCATCCGGATTCGATTTGAAGGGGAAGGTATCGAGGAACCGGAACAGGTTTTTGAGAAGATCCTTGTTGCTGTCGGGCGCCAGCCGAATACAAACGGCCTCGGGTTAGAAAACACGGCCGTGGCGGTGGATGAGAGAGGATTCGTGCGAGTTGACCCGCAGCGACGGACGACCACGCCTTCGATTTACGCGATCGGGGACATCACCGGTGAACCGATGCTCGCACACAAAGCCGCCCATGAAGGACGTGTAGCGGCTGAAGCGATTGCGGGACGCAAAATTGTCTTTGAACCGCGAGCGATACCGGCGGTCGTCTTCACGGACCCCGAGATCGCCTGGTGCGGTTTGACCGAAACACAAGCGGAGCAGGAGAGCCATTCGGTGGAGATCTGTCGTTTCCCCTGGGGCGCTTCCGGCAGGGCGACGACTTTGGGTCGCAATGATGGCCTGACCAAGCTCATCGTTGATCCGAAAACTGAACAGGTGCTCGGTGTCGGAATTGTCGGCCCCGGCGCCGGCGAGTTGATTGCTGAAGGCGCCCTCGCGGTTGAAATGGCAGCGGTCGCTGCCGATATGCAGTGGACGATTCACCCC
>JAPUIP010000264.1 GCA_027296925.1 Candidatus Poribacteria bacterium
GATCGCTTCGATTCGCAGAATGTGGACGCTTACCTTGCTACGACCGTCAGACAGGCGGATGCATTGCACCGGCGGCATTAATCGTGATGCCGACTTTGAGACGCAGACTTCATCTTCATCCGGGAATCCTCATGGAAATAATTGCGATCCGGGGGTTTTGACCCGGTCAAATGGGATGACCGCGACCGCCTCGATCTCAATCAACCACTCCGGCTTGACCAACTGGCTGACCTCCACCAGCGTGCTTGCCGGGTAAGGCTGCTCAAAGAACTCCGCACGAACGGCATGGACATCCATGAGGGTTGACATATCGGTCAGGAAAACCGTAACCTTGGCAATATCCGCCATTTGACCGCCGACGCTCGCCAGCACATTCTGAATATTCGTCAGAACCTGCCGGGTCTGAACACGAATGTCACCGACGCCGACCGAGTTCCCATCGGGGTCTTGGGCCACGTGACCGGAAATATGGAGGACTTTGCCCTCCGGTTGCCAGGCAGCGCTGGAGAAGACTCCGAAGGGCTTGACGACACCCGGCGCGTTGAATGCGTTCGCCATAAATCATTCGCCTCCGATCTCCGAATCATAACGAGAACTCATGTCAACACTTTTCCATTGACACCGATTGGCAAAATTGCTATACTCATCTCGCTTTGCACTTTAGGCGCTCAACTCAAGCATCCGCTCAATGGGAGTTCTTGCCCGCTCAATGACTTCGGGGTTGAGCGTGACTTCATGGTCGCTCAAATCGCCACCGCGATCGATCGCCTCCAGCGCCTTCA
Source organism: Candidatus Poribacteria bacterium (assembly GCA_027296925.1). Taxonomy (GTDB): domain Bacteria; phylum Poribacteria; class WGA-4E; order WGA-4E; family PCPOR2b; genus JAPUIP01. The sequence goes on from JAPUIP010000264.1 coordinate 783, forward strand.
GCACTTTGTGTAACGTTACCTTTGCCATGTGTGAGCATCGCACGGAACAGGCGGTCCAAAATTGCACGGTTGGGAACTCCTCCGCGAGGTTGGCGGTCAGTTCACACTCCGAAGCAATAAAAGCGCGCTCCAGTTGATTTTCTGCGACCCTTTTGGCGATGTCTCGGCCGATCTGGCTTGTGCTGCCGTAAAAATCGGCTTCCTGGAGGACTTCTGGCCGGCATTCCCAATGCGCATACAGTACCCTCGTAGCGTGGGCTTTTGGAATGTCAAACGATTCCCGTACCGCCAAAAGATCGGAGAGTAAGAATCTTTCATGAACCTCGCATACGGCGCCCTTCTGCTGGTTGCCTTTGCCGGGGTAGATAACCGTCTTTATGCCTTTGAGCTCCTCTTCCAAATTTTCTGCGAAGTAAATGTCAGGAACAAAAAGGATCTCGTCGCCCGGCATTTGTCGCGCGATACTCGCGGCATTCGCAGACGTACAACAGATGTCGCATTCAGCTTTGGCGTCGGCGTAACTATTGATGTAAATCATGACCGGGACACCGGGGTAAAACGCCTTCAGGCTCTTGACTTCCTCAGCACCGAAATTATCCGCCAGCGAGCAGCCCGCCGTCTTATCCGCGACAAGGACGGTTTTTGAGGGATTGAGTATCTTCGCCGTTTCTGCCATGAATGGCACGCCATTAAAGAGAATGTACGTCGACTCCGTTTTGGCGGCGTGCATGCTCAACCCCAGTGAGTCTCCCTGCTCCTCTGTTTGTGATAATCCAAACACAAGTGGTTCCATGTAATTATGACCGAGCATCAACACGTTATGCTTTTTCTTAAGTCCCAATATTCTGTAAACAGTCTCCGCATGCGCCTCAATGTCGATTGGCAGTAAGCTCGGGTGATGCCTTTCGAAGAGTTCTTTTTTTACGCTTTCGAGACTCAGTTCGTCCACCGCCATACCGGCGGGATGCTTACTCATTTTTTCCTTCACCTCTGGAATAATCTTGTCAGTTTTCTGTCCTGCGTGGTAATATTCCGCGAGCCTTGGTTGGGAATTCATAACGCTTTCACTCCTGGATGTTCTGGAGCGTTTTTCACCTCGAATATCGATGAGAGTGTCCTGTTTCGGACTGATGTGCAATCAAAAATGTGACAAATTTGTTAAGATAATTTGACGGATTTTTGCCGTTTTCTGATTAACTTAGAGTTTACAATAGTCAGAGATCTTTGTCAAGAGGGATTGCGAATAATCGTTGAAATTTATTGCCCAGGGAGATTCAATATGGCCGAACGGCTCCTGATTACGAACGGAAAGATCATTACGCCCAATGAAATTTTAGATGGGCACTCACTGCTTGTAGAAGATCAAATAATCGCTGAGATTGCATCTGGAAATATGCGCGTAGAAGATTGCGAGACAATCGATGCCCATGGGTTTTATGTATCGCCCGGCTTCATCGATCTCCATATCCACGGGGGCAAGGGGTCGGATGTGATGGATGCCACGCCGGAGGATCTGCTCACGATTACCCGATTTCACGCAAAAGGGGGCACGACGGGATTGCTCGCAACGACGGCGGCGGACTCGCTGGAAAACACCCTCGCCGCCATTGACGCGGTGCATCAAGTTCAATCGAAAGCGGGCGTGGGGTCAACGATTCTCGGTATTCATATCGAGGGGCCGTACTTTAACTATGAAAAGAAAGGCTGTCATTTGCCGGGCGCCATTCGCAATCCAGTTGCTAATGAATATCTGCAGCTGCTCGATTACACCGATCAGATTCGTCTGATGACACTTGCCCCGGAGATCGAAGGCGCCGATGGTTTAATTCAGGAACTAGCCAAACGGAATATTGTCCCGAGTTGCGGACACTCCAACGCCAGCTATAATCAGATCGTCCATGCCGTTGCGCTCGGTTTGCGACACAGCACGCACCTCTACTGTGCAATGTCCGGTGTCATCAAAACCGGAGCGAAGCGCGAAGGCGGAATTATTGAATCGACGTTGCTGATGGATGAATTGACCACTGAGGTGATCGCCGATGGGAGGCACCTCCCCCCGGAATTGATGAAGCTCGCCGTCAAATGCAAGACGCCCGATCGGCTTGCTGTCGTCACCGATGCGATGCGCGGCGCCGGGATGCCGGACGGCATCTACACTTTTGGATCGAAGGACGGGACACAGGCAGTCGTCAAAGGCGGCGTGGCAACAATGCCCGACAATACCGGATATGCCAGCAGCACGATATGTATGAATGACACGATTCGCGTGATGCGTGACCTTGTCGGTGTCCGCCTTGAAGACGCCGTTAGGATGGCGAGTCTGGTGCCGGCGCGTATCCTGGGGATGGACGATCGTCGCGGCAGTTTGGAAGTGGGGAAAGTTGCGGACATCATCCTGTTTGACGATCGGATGCACGTCCACCGAACAATTGTTGAGGGCATCGCGATTCGTTAGGCCGACGTCGTGGGTGCGCCAGCCCACAGTACAATCAGGAAGTTAAGCAATGGACGGACACAACCGCCACCCGACAGCAATTCTTATTCTGTCTGTCATTTTGGCATTAATCTGCTGCACCCAGCCAGGCCATGCAGTTCGTGAAGGCACATCAAATGCCAACATCATGATCAAGCGTTACGAACGAAATGGCGATTTCGCCAGTGCGGCGTTGTGGCGTGAGGCGGCTGCGGACTGTCTGGAAATCATCTCCATGCCGATGACGGAGATCATGATCCGGTATTACCGTCGTCATGGGGAAGATGAGCTTGTGGCGCTGGCTCGCAGAGAGTTAGCCGATATCAAGGCCCAGCGGCAGTATCACTTGCACCGGGCAAAGGCACATTGGGAAAAATCCAAAACGGTTGAGGCGAAGCATACATCCCTGGACGCCGAGCGCGCAAAAATCGCGCAGTTTATTGCAGCGTGGGTGCCGTCCTATCCGGATAAATTTTACGATTTCGGTGTGTATGCCAACTTCTTTAAGAGGCGCCAAGAGGGGTTCAAAGGGAAAGGGGATTATGCTGCGGCGCTGAATCTTGAAGCCGATGCCGCAGAGATGTGCGCAGATCAGTACAACGAAATCACAGTCGCCTATTTTCGGCGAGCGGCGGAGCAGGCAGAGAACAGCGGCCAAGCAAAAGCTGCCGCGGCCTACCGACAGCGCGCAGAGCAGTATGAACAGGTCAGAGACGCCTATCGCCGACGTGCGGCCCTGTTACGCGCCCTTGCCCTGAGTGAGCCCAAAGTGTGGCCGGCTGAGGCGGACAAAAGAGAAATCACTCCGTCGGAGACGAAAACGCGATTAACGCCGGCGAAGGTGATTCAGCTTGCCAACGCCGATCCGCGTATACAGGAGATCTTAGCAGCACATAAGGACGCGCGTGAATACGCCTGGTTTCAGGGGTTTGGGTGGACCGTCAGTTACTACAATCACGGTTGGGGAAATCTGGCGATTGTGCTTGTTGATGACAAGACAGGAACGGTCATCGATGTGCTGAATTCGATTGGAAATCTGGAAGCGCGTGAATGGGATGAAGTGGCAGACAGAGAAATTGAGACATTGCGTTTGAATCGAGAGCAGGTGGAACCGATCGTTCGAAAGCACCACGAAATCACTGCCTACTTCAAAATACACCCCCAAACCCGATTGGCCGCAGCTTTCAGCACACGTTACGGCTGTTGGATTGTGGAGGTCATTGAAGGCGATCAAGAGGTAGGATTTGTTTCGGTTTCGGATCAGACAGGCGAGGTGCTTGAAGTCGAGATTGGTCCGCCTGAGTAGGTAAAAGGAAAACGGATATTTGTCATGATTAAATACATCTGCAACCAATGTAGCACAACATATCCTATCGACGCCATCCGCTACAGATGCGATTGCGGTCAACCCCTTGAACTTCAAAAATCGGAGATTGGGTTCCCCATCGATCAGATCGCCCGGCGAAGCAATACCCTCTGGCGTTATCGCGAAGCCCTCCCGATTACCGATGAGGCATTGATTATCTCGCTCGGTGAAGGCATGACGCCGCTCGTACCGTTTGAGCACCCCACCCATGATCATCGCCTGAAGTTAGACTTCGTGTTCCCAACCGGCTCATACAAAGATCGAGGGGCCGCCATCCTGTTATCCAAAGTCAGAGAACTCGGCGTCCGAGAAGTCGTCGAGGATTCGTCGGGTAACGCCGGCGCAGCGATCGCCGCGTACAGCGCGAGAGCCGGGCTCGACTGCACGATCTACTGTCCGGCGTCCACGTCGAAAGGCAAGCTCACACAGATCTCGATGTACGGCGCCAAACTAAAACTGATCGAGGGCAACCGAGCGGCAACGACGCAGGCGGTGCTTCAAACGGCGGAGAGTATCTATTACGCCTCGCACAACTGGAATCCCTTCTTTCTAGAAGGCACAAAAACCGTTGCTTTCGAGGTCGCGGAACAGCTTGGCTGGAAAGCTCCCGATCATGTAATCTGTCCGGTCGGATTCGGGAGCATCTACCTGGGACTGTACATCGGATTCCGGGAGCTCCACGCGCAACAGGTCATCACCAAACTGCCCCGCTTGCTCGGCGTTCAATCCGCCGCGTGCCCTCCGATTTACACAGCGTATGCCGAAAAACAATCACAGATCGAAAGATCTCCGCAAACGTACGAGACGCTCGCCGAAGGCATCACTTCAGAGTTGCCGATCCGGGCAGAGGCCATCATAAATGCCATCCGCGAGACAAACGGGGCATTCACGATCGTTGATGAGGAGGAAATCAAAGCCGGCATCAAAATCCTCGCCGCAAAAGGCATTTACATTGAACCCACGTCGGCCGTTATCGTCAAAGCCTTTGACAAGTTTGTGGCAGGCGGAATCATCCGCGAAGGCGATCTGACCGTGTCCATCCTGACAGGTTCGGGCTTGAAGGCGACGGATAAGCTGATGAAACTTGACACCTAATACGAAAGTACATTAAACAGAGTAACATTCGTAGCAGTGAGCCGCTTTACCGGGCGTAAACCGTAGCCGAATTCACCAGCATTCGGGCGATAACCGTCTCCCCAAAGTCCGACGACTTCGGCTACCTCGTAAAACGCACCTTAGGTATTAGTTCCAAAACAGAAAGGAATACAAAATTGAGAATTATCGATCCACATGTTCACGTTTGGAAAAACGCCCCGCAATTCCCCTGGGCGCCGGAGACGACTCACCCACCGGCCGAAGACGCCACGCCGGAGATGCTGCTTGAACTGATGGCTGCCAACGGCGTTGACAAAACCGTCCTGGTGCAAGTCATTCATTATCGTTGGGACAACAGCTACGCCGCCCACGCGATGAAGACCTATCCGGATAAATTTATGGGCGTCTGCCGAATCAATCCCGAAGACCCTGAAGCGCCGGACCACCTCAGTCGTTGGACGGAGGAACACGGCTTCCACGGCGTCCGGTTGAGTCCCGGTGTTGGTCCCGCCGGCGATTGGTTCGCGGGACCGTTGATGGATGCCATCTTCAGCCGCGCCGAAGCACTCGGCGTACCGATGCTGATTTTGACCGGAGCGGACCGGTTGCCGGACCTGGCGGCGATTTTGGATCGCCACGGCGACCTCGATGTGGTCATCGATCACATGGCAGATTGTCACCCGGATCAACCCGATAAACAGCAACTGCTACTCGACATGGCGCGATTCCCGCGGGTCTATGTCAAGATCAGCCACACCTGGTCGATCTCCACAACGGCGTATCCCTGGGCGGATATCCACGATTTGGTCAAGAAGGTCTACCAGGCATTTGGCGGAAATCGTATCATGTGGGGAACGGATTGGCCCGTTTGCTTGAGCAAGGCAACATATCCCCAAACCCTATCCGTTGTGCGGGATGAAATGGACTTTTTCGCGCCGGAAGACCGCGAGTGGGTGTTGGGCAAAACCGCCCTTCGGATCTGGAATTTTCCTGAATAGGCGGCGGAGAGATTTGAACCTACATGCTGCCCTGTAAAGTTCATTTTGGAATTCATTCAGATCGTCTGAAATGATGTGAAATCATGCTTTTCAATTTCCGGAATGTCGGATATAATTGCGTGAGACAAGTTTGAAAGGAGGCGGCCATCATGCCGTTCTGCCCGCAATGCAAAACCGAGTATACAGAAGGTATTTTAATGTGCGCCGACTGTCAGGTTGAACTGGTACCTGAACGCCCGCCGGAGGAGACGTTTGAATACGTTGATTGGGAGGTCGTTCAGGAGGTTCCCAGCGAATTTGTGGGGAATATGATCCAGGGTGTGTTGGAGGGTGAAGGGATTGACACCGTTGTGCGTCCATACGAGATTGGTGCGCTGGGCGGCGTCCGACTAGAGCCAGAGTGGGGCGAGGTGCTTGTCCGCCACGATGACTTGCAAAACGCAAAAGCAATTGTTGACGAGTATCTCGCGAATCTGCCTACGAACGCGATCGAAAACCAGGAAACAGATCTCGAAGAGGTATAAGCCGATCAGGAGCTTACGGTATTCGTGAAACACCTACGGTTGAGTTTGGCGGTCGTCCTGCTGCTTGGGCTGACGAGTGCGAGGGCTATTGATGTGTATCGGATCGATACCGGAGATGCCCTGCTCATCGCCGTCATTGGAAAGCCCGAATACAATCAGTCCGTAACCGTCAGAGCGGACGGGAAGATTAGCTATTTTGGCGGTGATGTCGCGGTTGCCGGAAAAACGCCGGAGGCTGTACGCCAACAGATTCAAGAAATTCTCTCACAGCGCGGTCAGCTCAAAGACCCGATTGTTATGGTCTCGCCCATTCCGCGGGAAGGTCAGATTTTCGTTGGCGGCGCCGTTAAGGAGCCTGGGCGTTATCCACTGCCGCTTCAGAACGCTATTGGCTTGTACCGAGCGATTGCGCTTGCAGGCGGCACGAACGAGTTGGCAGACCTCAAGCAGGTACAAATTGTACGGCTGGATGAAACGGTAGAGACACACGACCTTTCGCCGGGGCAGCCGTATCGACCAATCACGGTCAGAGCGAGCGAGCTTGTTTTCATACCGCATCTGGGGCAGGTCGATGTACAAGGTCAGGTGCGAACGCCGGGGAAGATTCCGATTCAGGGACGAATTCGGATCGATCACGCGCTGGCACGTGCCGGCGGCGGCATCAATGACGAAGCGGATCTCGCCGCACTCGTCATCGTCCGATCTAACGGTGAAACCACCGAAGTGAGCCTTTCCGAGAAATTCTGGAGCGATCTAAAAGACGGAGACGAGAACTACTATCTGAAAGACGGCGATGTGCTATACGTACCTGATGCCTATAAAGTCGAGAAGGTCTATGTCCTCGGTTATGTCCGAAATCCGGGACCACAAAAGGTTCGCGGTCCAATCACACCGATGCAAGCCATCGCCCTCGCCGGCGGTACGGAAGAAGACGCCAATATCGACAGTGCGAAAATCACTCGAAAAGATGGGAGTATCCATGAATTGAATCTTCGCCGGACAGATGCATCCGATTTCTTACTCTACGGCGGGGATACATTGGAAATCCCGAAACGCTTTCAGATAAACTGGTCATTCGTTTTGAGCTTTATTTCGGTGACTTCTGTCGCTGTCGGACTTTTCCTGAGAAATTAACACGGATTTCGGATTGCAGTTGCCCACCTCACAGCGATATTGCCCGTGTCATCTCAATCAATTGCCATGACGTTAAGACTCTCATCAGATGCGAGGCTGAGGGTATCGCCATGAATTTGTATTGACAAAGCCATGCCGGCAACGCTATAATGCCCCGATATCTCTGCGATACTCATAACCACTCACTTCATCAATCTCAATCAGGAGGATACTTTTGCCAAGGTCGAATCAATATTTCATCCTTTTTCTGCTGTTTGCAATTCTGCTGTACCCGTATACGGTCGCCGAGGGGGCTGATATTCACGATAACGCCGGGACCCGGGCGATGACGTTTTTGAAGATTGGTGTTGGCGCCAAGGCAATCAGCATGGGCGAATCCCAGGTCGCTGACGCCAATGATCTATACGCTTCATACTGGAATCCGGCGGGACTTGTGCGGGTTCAACGCCCGCAACTCGGCTTGATGCACAACGAGTGGTTTGAAGGGATCAATCACCAATTCATCGGCTTCGTGCAACCCCTCGGCAGCGCTGGAACGCTTGGAGGCAGCCTCATCTACCTTTCCTTTGGCGAACTCGACAAGCGTGATGAAACGGGTAAAGAGCTTGGAACGTTCCGTCCGTATGACATGGCACTGATTCTCTCCTACGCGCGTCGATTTACATCCGCGCTTTCCCTGGGTGTCAACGCAAAATGGGTGCGCGAAAAGATTGATACCGAAAGCGCGCAAGTCGTTGCCTTTGATATCGGCGGATTATACGCGGTCCCCAACAGTTCGCTTTCTCTCGGGTTCAATGCCCAACATCTCGGTACCAAAGCCAAATTCGTTGAGGAATCCTTCAGCCTGCCGGTCAATATCAAAGTGGGCGCGGCGTATAAACTCCTGGAGGATGCCTTCACCATCGCCGCGGATGTGAATCGCCCGTCCGATAACGACCTCACTGTTGGGTTGGGGATGGCGTTCACAGCATCTGAGCTCATCCATCTGCGTACAGGCTACAAATACAAAATCGGCGGCAACGATTTGGGAACGGAGTCGGGACTCACCGGCGGCGTTGGCTTTACCATTGAAGGCTTCCAGATTGATTACGCTTTTGTTTCCTTTGGGAAGTTGGGCCCGGTTCACCGATTTTCACTGATCTCGAATTTCTAGCAGAAACTGAGAAGGATTGTTATGGATTTCGTTAAACTCACCGAAGCGCAGCGTCAGGCATTTGACGAGAACGGTTATCTTGTCGTGCCGGAGGCCATTGACGCGAAGACCGTTGACCGCCTTATCGAGGCGGGAGACCGGTTGATGGACTCATTTGAATACGACGGCTTTTACGCGCACAGACGTCCTGGCATTGTTCAGGAGGAAGCCTTTGCCACGCTCGTTTCCAACTCACGCGTGGTGCCGCTCATCGTTCAATTGCTGAGTCCCAATATCCATATCACCAACACCGCCCTCATCTATAAGCATCCGCAACCACCCGAATCCGCCACCTCCCGCAATTGGCACCGCGACGTTGGCGTTCACCTGGACCTTGGGCACAAGCATCTACCCCGCGTCGGCTTGAAGGTCGGTTACTGCCTGACGGACTTCAGCGAACCCAATTCAGGCGCGACCTTGTTCGTCCCAAAAAGCAACAACTCCCCGGAACCGTTGGGCATCCCGAAGGGCAAAGTTGATCCGCCAGAATTCGACGAGCCCCGTCTGTGTGCCGGAGATGCCTTCCTCTTCGAGAGTCGCGTTTACCACGCCCCCGGGCTGAATTTCACGGATGGCATCGCCAAGGTCGTGATGTGCGGCTACCATTACTCCTGGATGCGACCAGATTCCTATCTGCGCTATTATAACGATACGTTGCAGCCGGACGAACAGCTGCTGGAAAAGCTGGATGACATCGGCAGGCAGCTTTTGGGCGCGCAGCATGACACAACGGGCCGCTACGCTATCAATGGTGTCGACTGGCCGCTGGTAGACTGGGCTGAACAGCACGGGCTTGGCTGGCAAAATTCGCCTCAGGTTGTCGCGGTATAGACCGGCAAAGCTATTTCGCACGCGCGCGATATTCATCAAGTTGCGCATTGACCTGGTCCAGCAATTCTTGTGAGTAGATCTGCCCCGCAAGTTCACCCCGCACCCGGGCCGCGAATTGATTCCATCCCGCCCGATCCGCATCACTGACAGTCACAATCTGCATGCCGGCTTTCTTTTCAAGACTGACGATGGACTTATCATTCGCCTCACGGATGTGATGGATGAGTTCCTGATGGTGCTTCTGCGCGGTTTCTCGGAGGATGCGTCGGGATTCGGCGGATAACTGATCGTATTTCTCCTTCGTAATAATCGTTGCGCCCACACCGATTCCCAGCGGCATGTCCATCATATACTTCAGCTTCGGATACCACTGCAAAGCGATACACGCGAGTGGAGAAACAACGAGGGCGTTAATCTGTCCAGAATACAATGATGGCAGGACCTGCGGCACGGACTGCGGCACCCCAATGCCGCCAATGGATTTGAAAAAGTGAATCCCGACCGGATCATCGACGCGCACCCACATCTTGACATTTGGATTGCGGACATCCGCGACGGATTGGATCGGCTGATTGCTGAACAGGTAGTAGTAACCGATGTCTCCCCAGCCGAGCAAAATATAGCCCGCCTCCGCAAATGCCTGATCGAGCCCAGCCCGTAGTCGCTCGCGCACGTAGTCAAGCTCTGCGTAGCTCTGAAACAGCAGCGGCGCTTGAAAGATCAGTACCTCCTTTTGAATCTCGCCCAAACCAACACTTGTCATCGCTCCGGCGTGCAACAGCCCCGCTCGCATCTTGCGGATGACATCGATCTCGTCCCCTTGTACCCCATCTGGAAAAAATCGAATCTTGAGCTCACCGTTGCTTTTCTCCTTGATCTCCCGGCCCATGGCGTAGAAGATCTTCATCCACAACGATGTTTTGGGGGCGAGCGTCGCCAGTTTAATCGATTCGCCAAATGTGGGTGTCACGAAAGCGGCTACAAGCAAAATCACAATAAGGTAAAGTTGAATTGTTCGGATCATGTCATTCCTCCTCGTTATTGGTGGGATTTGTCGATTCGCTCCCCGGTCGAATCATCAGTTCGTTGTCCTGAGGTTCAGGGAGATCGACCCACACACGCCCATCCACCTTCAAAAACTGCCCACTCATCGTTACAATTCGCTGTGGCTCGCCGCGGGCGTCAAGCCGAATGAAAAGATATTCCCCAGCAAATTCCACATCGGGCGTGGCGTTGCCATCAGATGGAGACGTGCGCATCGTGGCGAAGCCGTCATCGGAGATGAGAATGAGATCCGTGAATCGTCCATTCGCAACGGTGAAGCCTGTCGCTAGCACATCTGCAGCCGCCCCCACTTCGAGCGGCTTTACGTCTGGCACCAGTTCGACTCGCGGACCGAGTGGAAATAGCACAACGTTCATGACGGTTGGCAGTGATCGGACTGTTGCGTACGTCAGATCATGTGCGGGAATCCTACCGGAGGTCCCCATCCAACCGACGACTGGATCGGTTTCGCCACACTGCAATCGAGCATCTAAATCGCAAGCGTCCACCGGCACAATCACGATGTTACTCACTCCCGGCGCAACGGTCCGAACGACGCTGTTCTCCATGAACTCTACCCGTCCTGAACAGCCCTCTGGGGCCGGCGCAATATGAAAGATCTGTTCGAGTTGATGCTCGCCTTCGCCCAAAACCAGATCATGCAGGATGAAGTATTCGCCATTGGTTGAGCGCGTCCTTTGCGTTTTCCCCTTAACATAGAAAATCGACCGCTTATGCTGGAGATCATGATTGACACCGTTGCCCTCTTCCCCCGCGTAGCCGTCCTTATACCAGCTTTCCACGAAATCGAACGCTGGCGTCGTCAACCAGCGCGTATCCGGGTCTGGTATGGTTTCCTCAGCCGTCATGAAGCGGCGACACTGTCCTTGCCCATCGATCATCAGGCTGTTGTGTCCCCGGCTGGATCGAAAATAGCGAGCGAAGTTATCATCACCCCGGCACACGCCGGGGTCAACGATCAGCGGGCGCCCGTAGGCATAGAGAACAAAGTTGAGCTTGTCCTCATGCGGGTATTCTGAGAGCATGTGGGTGTCCTCCGCCTCAGGCGACAATCCGAAGGTGCCGCCATCAAACACAAGATAGTGGGCGTCTGCACGCCAGTTGTCGCGCATCACGTAGTAACCGGCATGAGGAAAAGCGTGCGAAGTCTCAACTGGTGGCGCGCCGGATTTCCCTTCGAACGCCATATACCGAAAATCCTCCCGATTGAAGAAGGTATGACCAACGCGGCACGGTGCTTTGACGGGGATATACTCTACACAATCACCGAGAAGCGGTAAATGATAATCGGGTTGGCTCAGATACATGAAGACTTCGATAGCCTTCTCCAACCAACCGGCGAGCTCGTGGAAGAGATGGGGCCGACTCTGCCTGGCGATGTGGTGAACGCTAGAAAGATAAGCGAAAGCAGAGCGATGGGCGCTCGCGCCGCCGACGTGAAATCCATCGGGAAAGAGGTACCTGGCGCGAATCCATTTGTAGCGTCGCAGAGCGAGTTTGAGAAGCCCTTCGCTGTCACGCCATTCGGGGAAGAGCAGCGCAGCGACAGCAAGACCACTGGTCGCCATTTGCGCGGCGTGGCCGGTTGAGGGATGGCACACCGTATGGGCGGCGAGGAAAAGCGCATGTTCAAGGTAGGATTTTGCCATATCGAAGCCGATTCGGTTGCGGAAGTCAGGAGATGCCGCCCCGGTAATGAAGATTTCGGGCCACTTGAGCGCAGCACGACTCCCCGCTGCTGAAACACTCCATTGCGGTTCGCAAGGAACGTCGAGAACCGGAAATTGATCGAACCAGGACCGCCACAATTGAAAATTGAAGATTGAAGATTGAAGATTGTGTGACTCGCCGACTCGTGGATTCGTGGATTCGCTCTGAGCTTGAAGCGCAACGCATGGTTTGAAGTGGTCGATTTTGTCGTGGAGAAAGGAAACATAGGCAGACTTTGCTCGTTCAATGTCTCCTTGTCTGAACTTGGATTTGACCTTTTCCAGGCCTGGATAATCCAGATCTAAAAGCTCGAAAAAGTCCAGGTCATTCAGCTTAAATTGTGCCCGTTTCGCTCCCTGGAGATTCCGATTCAACGTCTCGTTGTATCGATCAATGGCTTCGCCCGGGATGAGCAGATCGAATTCGGTTGCCATCTCAAACGCCGCATCAATCGGCTCGACCAGATGGGCTTGGAAGAACCGATGCTCGACGGTTTCAATCGCTTCTGCAATCCGCGAAAATCCCACAAGTCGCCATATATCAGACTGCGGCAATTCTCGACACACGCAACTGACGAGGGCTAATGCGGCCCCTCCCGCCAGCCGTTCACGGGCATAAGGGGAGCTCTGGTAGGTGTACAGGTACTCCGCATATTCGAGGATGATCTGTGCCAGGCGGTTCCACCCGGTGTCAAGTATCGTCGATTCATGGGCAGCGACGGCAAGCGCCTCAATGAGCCGCGCCGCAACAGACTCCAGCCGCCAGATCGGGTTCCGATCCGGGTGCACCACAGGTGTCGGATTTTCGGTTGCAAAGGTGGCAAGCTCTTCAAAATCAGCGATTGGCTCCAAGCGTTCAATGAACGGCACATCGCGGCGGGCAAGTGTGCAAGCGAAACTGTCAACCTGTTCTGGCGTAATCGTTGAATAATCTTTGAGCGGCATAAACTGCTTGAACTCCGAGGTCAATTTCCCATAGACATGCAGGGAGATTTCTGGTAAAATGATGAAATAGACTTCGGCATCAAAATTATTGAAAAGTTGCCGAATCCCAAACGCATTGTGGAAACTTTCATGCTAACAATGAACGGAGAGCGTTATGACCTCAGAATACACATCGACAATCACAGAAATTATCCAAAAACTTGAAGCTCGCGATCCATTACCACCGCTTGCGCCAGAGAAGGAGTGGGACAGCGAACTCACCCAACGCATTCGGAAGGCTTCACTGGAGGCCCTCTTTGATGGACAGACAGTTGAAGATTCTGCGCTGGGAACTGCTGTGCAGAGCGGCTTGCTACTTTGGAACGATGCTCTGGACGCATCTCACACAATCTCACAGCAGATCCAAAATAAAACGGGTAGCTATTGGCACGGTATCATGCACCGACGCGAGCCGGACTACAGCAACGCGAAATACTGGTTTGGTCGTGTTGGCAATCACCCAATTTTCCCGACCCTCCGCAAGCGAGTCCTAGACCTCCTAAAGGCACGTTCAAGCGAATCGGATGCACTTGGGGATTACGCCGAGGCGATCCAGGGCAACGCCAACTGGGAGGCCTTTCAGTTTGTTGATTGGTGCCAGGCGGCGGAGCAAGATCGGTCAATGCCAGAGGCAGTGAAAGCGTTCTTACAGACTGTGCAAGTCGAAGAGATTAAGCTGCTGTTAGACTACTCTTATCGGCATGCGCTCATGTAAACTTGTGCAATCACGCATTTCCGCTTCGGTTGCTGCATCCTCCCAATCTGCCGATTCGTCGATTGACAAGTGTCAATTTCCAGCCTTCACCAGAAAATCATTCAGTGTTGCCCATGAATCAACGCGCAGGATTGTTCCCTGATAATGCCGAGCCGGATCGAATTGCGCGCCTTCTCGAATCTGTTGGGTCGGAAGCTGAAACCGTTTAATTGTCTGCATTGCTGTGCGATTGTCGCCGATCAGCACGCCCACATCCGCCTCCAGGATAGCGAGGAAATCCGAGATCGAATCTCCAATGTACAGCGTCTGTCCTACTGGTTCGCCTTGTCCTCCTGGCGAAGGCGGGACGAGTGGGCGAACGCATTTTCGTTGACGGAAGTGTCTCAATTTATCCCGCGCGGAAGTTGAGTGTTGATGGATGCCTCCTGTCGAAAGTCCAGCCGCATCGTATACCAAAGCGTTGGTAATCACCCAATCGTACAGTCCTCCCATCGCGCCTTCAATTAACGCCTTCGACCAATTGGCGGATATAATCTCAACCTGTACGCCAGCCGTCCGCATCGATGCAAGTACCCGGCCAACCCCCGTTTTCTTGACGACGTTCCGTCCGACCGCTCTTAGCCTTTCCTCCGTCAGTCCTGCCAGAAATCCTTTCTCTATGACCCGCTCGATGGATGCGCTTTCCACTTCCTCGAAGGCTTTCAGGAAATCGACGATTGACCCTTCGCTTCGCTCAAGGGCAGGCTTTTGACGATTGACGATTGATTGTTCATCCGCCAACCATTGGTTGCGGATGCGCTGATAGCGCGTCGAATACCACTTGACCATCTCCCGCCAATCGGCAAGAAATTGAGATTTCCCGTTTCGTCGGTTGTCAGCCGTCGCGTGCACAATCAGGCTGATGGTATCCTGTTCCGAGATCGTTTCATCAAAATCGGCGATCAGCTTATCAATTGGATATTTGGGCATGGTCTCGGCTGACTTCTGAAGCGTAAAGCGTAAAACGCAAAGAGGAACGTATTACTTGGGGCCAATCATCTGGCTCGGAACGACAATCCGATCAAATTCGTCCTCGGTCAACAGCTCCAGTTCGACCGTGACCTGCCGCAAAGTTTTGCCCTCCTGGTGGGCCGTTTTGGCGATCAAGGCTGCGTTGTCATAACCAACATGAGGGTTCAGTGCGGTGACAAGCATCAATGAGTCGTTGAGGTATTGCTGAATCTTCTCTTGATTCGGCTCGATGCCGACGACACAATTCTTGTTGAAGGAGTTGCAGGCGTCTCCGAGCAGACGGATGGATTGAAGCGCATTGAACGCGATAACGGGCATAAACACATTCAGCTCGAAGTTGCCCGATGCGCCGGCGAATGCAATCGTTGTGTCGTTGCCAATAACCTGTGCGCAAACCATGGTCATGGCCTCGCATTGCGTTGGGTTCACTTTCCCCGGCATAATCGAACTCCCCGGCTCGTTCTCCGGCAGCAAGAGTTCCCCAATACCACAGCGGGGACCG
Organism: Candidatus Poribacteria bacterium; assembly: GCA_027296925.1. Lineage (GTDB taxonomy): Bacteria > Poribacteria > WGA-4E > WGA-4E > PCPOR2b > JAPUIP01. The sequence goes on from JAPUIP010000264.1 coordinate 16,382, forward strand.
CTGCCAAGCCAGCGAATATCATTCGCGATTTTGTTCAACGCACACGCCAGCGTTTTGAAAGCGCCACTCGCTTCGACGACAGCGTCTCGGGCGGCGAGCGCCTCAAACTTGTTCGGTGCACTCACGAATGGAAAACCGGTTCGGCTGGCAATCGCGGCGACGGCTTTCGTTGCATATTCCGGATGGGTATTCAGCCCGGTGCCGACCGCCGTTCCACCGATCGGGAGCTCATACAGGTGGGGTAAGCCGTGATCGATCGCACGCAGCGCATTCCGCAATTGCGCGACATATCCAGAAAACTCTTGCCCCAATGTCAGCGGCGTCGCGTCCTGCAAGTGGGTGCGCCCTGTTTTTACGATATCCTTAAAGGCTTCGGCTTTATCCGCAAGTGCAGTGCATAACTCAGTCACCGCCGGAATCAGGTGATGATGCACCCGATCAACGATGGCAACGTGGATAGCCGTGGGGAACGCATCGTTGGTGGATTGCGATTTATTGACATGGTCGTTGGGGTGGATAGGAGATTTGCTACCGAGGACGCCGCCAAGCATTTCGATCGCGCGGTTCGCAATGACTTCGTTGACGTTCATGTTGGTCTGGGTGCCGCTACCGGTCTGCCACACGACCAGCGGGAAATGATCATCGAGGTCGCCATCAATCACTTCCTGCGCCGCTTTCGTGATGATCTCCGCTTTATCTGGCTCCAGAAGCCCCAATTCAGCGTTCACCTCCGCCACGGACTGTTTGACGATACCGAGCGCCCAGATCATCTCGCGGGGGAAGCGTTCTCCCCCAATCTCAAAATTCTGTAGAGATCGTTGAGTCTGCGCGCCCCAGTAGTGCGCTGCGGCAACTTCAATCTCTCCCATGCTGTCAGATTCGATTCTGGTTTCCATTTTTGCCTCCACTGGATTTACTGCTACTACAGTGTACGACTGTGATGTTATTTTATGTTCTGCAAATCGGCGTCATCAATCACTTTTGTAAACTGATCCATTTTTCTAGGACTAATACTGGATTAGGCTTGCTGTTTCCCATTTGAAGCGTTTGATAAGCCTCCCTCTTGGTCTCCGCTTTGCGACTGGTAGTATAGTCAACATATCTTGCGCATGTCAACCCAAAAACTCGCGAGCCGAGCGGCATTACGCGTCACGGTTCACGTATTTCTTATACCATGCCACCTGACGTTTCAGCATATCCAATCGATGGCGAGGCTCCCCAATGCCGTGCCCTTCACGGGGGTATTTGACAAACTCGACATCGACACTGACAGCTTTGAGACCGGCATAGAATTCCTCCGACTGTGGCAAGGGAACACGTATATCTTCCTCACCATGCAAGATGAGTGTCGGGGTTTTGACGCGATCAACGTAGTTAATCGGTGACCGTTCGCGATACAGTTCCAACTGTTCGGCTGGCGCCCCGTCGCCAAAATAGAGCCGCATAAAGCTTGGAATATCGGTTTGGCCGTACATGCTGACCATATTGATAACGCCGCAGATGTCAATCGCCGCCTTGAATCGATCCGTGTGGGTTACGATCCAACCGGTCATATAACCGCCATAACTGGAACCGCCGACGGCCAGGCGATCCGGATCGGCAATGCCTTGGTCAATGAGATAATCGACCCCGGTCATAATATCCTGATAGTCGCTCCCTCCCCAATCGCCAAAGTTCGTGGTGGCAAAATCGTGTCCATACCCATCACCGCCACGGAAGTTCGGCGCGAAAACGGCGAATCCCTCGCCACTGAAATAGTGCCACTCCGGCTTGAACCCCAAATCGCGGGTGCTCCGTGGCCCGCCGTGCGGTTCAACGATGAGGGGATAGCGTCTACCGGACTCATAATCCGGAGGCAAGCAGAGCAACCCTTCGATCGCCAGTCCATCGCGGCTTGTCCACTGAATCACCCGAACTTCGCTGAGCGCAAAGCTCTCAAGTTGTGGATTCAGTGTCGTAATCTGTTTCAGTGCTCCGACCTGAAGAGATCCGATCGCCAGATCGCCCGGCGCGTTTGGCGTTGCGCGAGTACACAGGAATGTGTCGCCATCATCAGCAATGGAAATCCCGCCGACCACACAGTCACCTCGGGTAATTTGCCGAATCTCACCCCCGCCTTTCGGCACCGAATAAAGGTGCCAACGAACCCGATCCATCGCCAGGAAGTGGATGAACTCCCCATCGCGGGACCAGATTGGCGTATCCACGCTGCGATCCAGATTTCGTGAGGTGAGGTCTGTTGATGCACCGCCGTCCGCCGAAATGATGTGAAGGTCTTTCTGCCCATAACCTTCGGGACCATATGAGAATGCGATCTGTTTTCCATCCGGCGACCAGCACGGAGACCCCTCAGCGCCATCGTATGCCGTCAACTTCCGGATGGTTTTGGTTTCCACATCAACGATCTGAACGGTGGCGTTGAACATCGTATCATCCGCCTTCGGCGAAGGTGCGGCAACAAACGCGATCTGCTTCCCATCCGGCGACCACCGGGGCTCACTGACATGGAAATCCCCTGCCGTCAATCGCTCGGCGCTGTCGTTCTTACTGTCTTCAGTATCATCGTCTTCATCGGGTAGGGCAAAACGGAGTTCATCTTCGTCGTCCATCGTTTTAACATCGATCACCCACAGATGCGTCTGCTTGAAGTCATCTTTGTCCACGACGATCGCATCCGCCTTGGCTTTCTTCCGTTTTTCCTCCGCCTCGCTATCCCACTCTTCCATCAGGAACGCAACCCGTTTTCCATCCGGCGCCCAGAGCGGATTTGAGGCACGGCTCTTCGTGTGGGTGAGTTGTCTCGCCTCCCCCCCGGAAATCGGGATGATCCAGATCTGATTCTGAGCCCCCTCCCGTCTTGAGACGAAGGCAATTCGCTGGCTATCGGGAGACCATTGCGGCGCATTATCCCCGTTTGGACCGTTCGTCAACTGGAACGGTTCACCCCTTTCCGTTGAAACCAGCCAGATATGGCTGCGATGTTCGCTCTTTTCCGATTCGAGAATGGGGATGGTTCTGACGAACGCAGCCCATTTGCCATCCGGCGAGATGACCGCCGGACCGAGTTCTTTCAACGCGACAATATCTTCTGGTTGAAGTGTTTTCAACGTCTTATCTTTTTGATTGTGCTTATCCATAATTTCTCCAATCCCTGCAGATTTTAGCGTGGTTTTCTGTTACTGTGCCATATAATAACACGATTTGGGCATGATGTCGTTGCAAATCTTTTGCGCTTGATTTCGATCTCGTTTTCTGATACACTGTTTTCAAACATCACTGCATCAAAGGAGAGAATGGATCATGCGACCTCAAGTGGCCCCTTACGGTTCCTGGAAATCACCCATTACCGCTGACCTGATCGCCGGGGAAATGCTCCGGTTTGGACAGATCGTCTGCAGCGACGCGGACATCTACTGGACCGAGATGCGGCCGGCGGAGGGCGGACGGAATGTTATCGTTCGACGGACGCTAGACGGCCAAACCAGCGATATGACGCCGGCGCCTTTCAATGTCCGCACGCGCGTCCACGAGTATGGTGGTGGCGCTTTCCTTGTCAGCGACGGCGCTATCTACTTTTCAAATTTTGCAGATGGACGTCTCTACCGTCAGCTTCCCAGCGCCGAGCCGCAGCCGATGACGCCTGAGGCAGACCTCCGTTATGCGGATGGTGTGATGGTTCTTCACAGAAATCGGCTCATCTACGTGCGTGAAGACCACACGGTGCCGAACCGCGAAGCGGTCAATACGGTCGTTAGCCTCAACCTTGAGGGCGACGGTGGCGGCGAAGTGCTTGTCTCCGGCAACGACTTTTACGCATCGCCGCGCCTGAGCCCTGATGGCACCCGCCTGGCGTGGCTGACCTGGAACCACCCGAACATGCCGTGGGATGGCACCGAGCTTTGGACCGGTGAGATTGAAGCAGACGGTTCTCTCGGTCACACTGAATGTGTAGCGGGCGGTATTGATGAATCCATCTTCCAGCCGGAATGGTCGCCGGATGGCATCCTGCACTTCGTTTCTGACCGGACGGGTTGGTGGAATCTCTACCGCGTTAGCCCTGAAGGCATCGAGCCGCTGTGTGAGATGGAGGCGGAGTTCGGCGGTCCGCAGTGGACCTTCGGCATGTCCACCTATGCGTTTGCATCCGCCGACCATATCATCTGCACCTATAATATGCAGGGCGCTTGGCACCTCGGGAGTCTGAACACTGTGACGCGAAAGCTCGATCGGATCGAGGCGCCTTATTCAGCGATATCGAACCTTGGCGCCATTCCCGGAGGCGCCGTGTTCTGCGGTGGCTCGCCGACGGAACCAACAGCAATCGTCCGGCTCGACCTTGCCAAAGGACAATGCGATGTTTTGGGCCGCTCAAGCGAGGTCGCAATTGACACGGAAGATCTCTCAATCCCGCAAGCGATTGAGTTTCCGACAGAGAAAGAGAGAACTGCTCACGCCTTCTTCTATCCGCCGCGAAGCCGGGATTATACCGCACCCGCCGGCGAGCGACCGCCGCTGATTGTGATTAGCCACGGAGGCCCGACCGGAGCGACCTCAACGACACTTGACCTAGTGATTCAATACTGGACAAGCCGGGGCATTGCGGTGCTCGATGTGAATTACGGCGGCAGCACCGGCTATGGTCGTGCCTATCGCCGGCGGCTGAATGGGCAGTGGGGTATCGTTGACATTGACGACTGCGTGAACGGCGCGCGGTACCTTGTCGAGCGGGGCGATGTGGACGGAGATCGGCTGACGATTCGGGGAGGAAGTGCGGGCGGCTACACGACGCTGTCTGCGCTGACTTTCCGCGACGTTTTCAAAGCCGGCGCGAGCTACTACGGCATCAGCGACCTGGAGGCATTGGCAAAGGAGACACACAAGTTTGAGTCTCGATATTTGGACAGCATGATCGGCCCCTATCCAGAGCGCCGCGACCTCTATCGAGAGCGCTCTCCGATTCACTTTACCGATCGGCTGTCATGCCCGCTGATTCTCTTCCAGGGACTTGAGGATAAAGTCGTTCCCCCCAATCAGGCGGAGTTGATGGTCGAAGCGTTGCGCGCAAAAGGGTTGCCTGTCGCTTATCTTCCGTTTGAGGGAGAGCAGCACGGCTTCCGTCGCAGTGAGAATATCCGCCGGGCGCTTGAAGCGGAACAGTACTTTTATGCTAAAGTCTTTGGCTTTGCGCTTGCGGATACGGTGGAGCCGGTGGTAATCGAGAATCTCTAAACGGTGCAGTTTGGAGATGATTCATTCAGACGTTAAGAGGAGGAAAAAATTCATGCACGCCAAAGGGCTCATCTGTGATGAAAACCAGAACTTTAGCTATGCCGACGTCATCCTGCCCAACCCAGGGCCGGGACATATTCTGGTGAGGACGCTGTTCACCGGCGTCAGCATCGGAACAGAGTTTGCGATAATTCGCAACAAGCTGTCCTGGGGAGCGTATCCATTATGCACCGGTTATCAGGGCATCGGAAGCGTCGAGGCTGTGGGCGAGGAGGTGCGCGGGTTCAGGGTCGGCGATAACGTCTACTTCCGCGATAATAAGGCGGGGATGCAACTCACCGATGGCAAGCAGGTTTCGACGGTGTCCGGCACGCATTGTTCCTACGCGCTAATCCATCCCCAGGAGACGCATGGGGTCGCCCTGCTGCCGGAGGGCGCTGACGCAGAGTCGGCCAGCCTGTTCGTGATGCCTGCCGTGGGCCTCAACGGGGTCGATATGGCGAATCCGCGAATGGGAGATGTTGTCGCTGTTTACGGTTCAGGACTTATCGGCTTGGGCGTGGTCGCCGCCTGTAGTCATCGCGGTTGCGTGGTCGTCGCGATTGATCTTGAGCCCAACAGATTGGATATTGCTCGCAGGCTCGGCGCGGATGATGTAATTAATGGCGCAACGCAAGATGTCTTGCCTGAACTCAAGCGGATCGCGCCGGACGGTGCGGATGTGGTTTTTGAATGCACCGGCATCCCCGGCTGCATCGACCCGGCCATCGAATTGTGCAAGATGCACGGCAAGTTCGTCTTACAGGGCAATTACGGCGAAAAACCGATCTCTTATCAATTCTTGCCGCCCCACGGCAAACGGCTGACAACCTTCTATCCATGCGATGACGGTTTCGCGCCTTGCCGACGTGCGGTGGTCAAGAACATGGCGATGGGCGTGCTGCCGTGGCACCATACCATTACGCATCGCGTTGATGCGAAGGACGCGCCAGAATTGTACGACGCCATCAATAAAGGCAAAGCCGCGGATGTGGTTGGCGCTGTCCTACGCTGGTCATGAC
>JAPUIP010000265.1 GCA_027296925.1 Candidatus Poribacteria bacterium
AAAGGAAGGCTTAATTGCCGAAAATGAAATCAGAAGCATAGAGGTAGAAGCGATTGTCGATACAGGGGCAACATACCTGTGCCTGCCGCCGTCAGTCATCGAACAACTGGATCTCCTATATGCCCAGTCGACAAGTGTCAGAACCGCAAATGGAATTGTAGAGCGGAGAATTTTTCATGGCGCCTATATCACTATAAAAGGCCGTTATGAGCAGATGTCTGTTATGGAAAATGATCAACAGACGCCCGCGCTGATTGGTGTCTTGATTTTGGAAGCGCTCGATTTTGTGGTCGATCCAAAATCTGAGGCGCTGAGCCCTAACCCAGCCAGTGAGGGCAAATGGATGGCAGACTTATACTACGTTGATTATTGGAGCGTATGAATGCAGCAACAAAATCGTAACCTTGTTGAAGAACAGAAGGCTTTCTGTACCAAAGAACGTGAACGCATCCAGTCCCGCCACCGTTTCGGAATCGGCGGTCAGGAGATCGTCGAAGAATACACTCGCCTCGCGGATCATGTCATCCAACGCATCTATCAATCCGCGATCCAAGCAAAGAGTGGGTCGCCGCTGCTCACCGAGGAGACTCCCGTCGCCATTCTCGCGTTGGGCGGGTATGGGCGGGAGGAGTTGAATCCATATTCAGATATTGACATCATGCTGGTTTACGAGGCCTCGCAGGGGAGCGCAAAACGGCTAGAGCCATTTGCTGGACAGTTGATCGCGACCCTATGGGATGTCGGCTTTGAGGTTGGGCATAGCTGCCGATCCCTGAAGGAGTGTGTTCGTGCTAGCTATGACGACATCTTCTCCAAAACCTCGATGATCGAGGCGCGGTATATCGTCGGTGTAAAGTCGGTGTATCGCCAATTCCAGAAGCTGACGTCAAAACACGTTTTCAAAAAGCAGGTCGGAAAATTCATCGCGAAAAAGGTTCAGGAATGGAGCGAACGCCACGAATCTTACGGCTCAACGATATATCTGCAAGAGCCGAATATTAAGGAGAGTGTCGGCGGACTGCGGGATTTCCATACCGGCATCTGGGTTGCGGCGGCTCGCTACGGGATTAAAGAATTGGAGGGGCTCTACAAGCGGGGAATTATTCCGAAGGCGCTGGCAGATGGGTGTCAAGCATCACTCGACTTCCTCTGGCGTTTACGCAACGAACTTCATTACGTCAATCGAAGGAGAAGCGATCAATTAACCTTCGAGGTGCAGGAGACTGTCGCAAAAAATTTGGGGTACGGGGATAACGAGGATGTCCTTGCCGAAGAATTCATGATGCGCGATTATTACTTGCATGCAGAGCAACTCTATGAGTTTGCGAAGCTCATCATTGACCGTGTCAAGTATAGAGAATCCACGCTGCGTCGATTGCTGGATCGGTGGCAAACCCAGACGTTAACGGACGGTTTTGCAATTGTCAGGAACGAGGTCAATTTTCAGCATGGGCATTCAGATTTCGCCGAGGATGCAACACGGCTGATGGAAGTTTTTGTGCACCGTCAACGGCTAGGGAATCGAATCAGTGCGGATGTCCGGCACGAGATTACTGCAAATCTGGATCTTATTGATGATAACTTCCGGCGCTCGCCGGGGGTCGCGGAATGTTTCTTATCGATTCTCCGCCATCCGAAAGCTGTCGCCGAAACCCTGCGTCGGATGCACCGTTGGCAGGTGCTCGACCGCTACTTGCCCGAATTCGGCAAGGTGCGATCGCTCGTCCGATTTGATCGGTATCATCAATATACCGTTGATGAACATACCTTGTATGCGCTCGAAAATCTTGAAGAAGCAACGTTGGCAAAGTTAGAAGATGGCCAGACTTTTCTTAACATCATCAGAGAAGTGGAAAAGCCGGAGCTGCTGCGGCTGGCGATCTTGTTGCACGATGTGGGGAAAGGCGTTGAGGGACCGGGAGGGCATGATGCGCGCGGTGTTGAGATGGCAAGGGTCGCACTGGATCGGCTTGGGCTGGATGCGGTGGATGGAGAGGTCGTGATGTTCCTGATTCACAGGCACCTGGATATGAGCCACACGGCTCAGCAACGCGATCTGGATGACCCACAGGTCATCGAACGCTTTGCTGGATTGGTGAAGGATGAGCAACACCTGAAGATGCTCTACCTCTTAACTTTTGCGGATATGCGGGCGGTGAGTCTGGCGATCTGGAATGAATGGAATGCGATTTTACTCTGGCAACTTTACTCGCGGACGCTCAAGTTCCTGCAAGGCAAGGTAGAACGCCTAGACGTGGAAGAACTTCAAAAGCGTGTCATGGAGATTATCCGCGACGCGGTTGGCGAGGCTGCTATCGCACACCACTTTGAAACAATGCCGGAACAGGGCTTGCGTTCGCAGACACCCGAATTTATCAGCAAACAGATTCAGTTGGCTGAACAACTCGGTGGTAGGCCGATTGCTGTTTCCTGTTTTGCTGAGAGTCAGACTTATATGCAGATCGGTATCTGCACACACGACGCAAGAGGCATCTTTCGACGCATTACGGGTGTCCTTGCGGCTGAAAACATCAACATCTTGAGTGCCGCGATCGATACGCGAAGCGATGGAATTGTCATTGACGTTCTGAATGTGACCGATGGACAGACGGGGAACGGTGCAATTCCAGAGCGGTGCCGCCAGGTTGAAAAGAGTCTAACAGCCGTTTGGGAAGGGGAAACCGATGTAGAATCCCTCATGCGTCAGCAGCGCAAACCCGACTTCCCCGCCCACATCCAACGGCGTTATATGCCGCCGGAGATTGAAATCGACAACGAGAGCTCAGATTACGCAACGATTATCGATATCCGTGTCCAGGATGCGGTCGGGTTGCTCTACATCATTTCTACAGCATTTTATGAACTGGGATTAGATATCCGTCTGGCCAAGATTACGACGGAGGCATTTACGGCGGTGGATTCATTTTACATCACGGATGCAAGTGGGGAAAAGATTACGGATGCAACGCACCTGGAAGAGATTCGGGAAATGCTGGCGCAGCTTGAATTTTTCAAACCACCAGCCGATGTGGTCTGGGCATCGCAGCTTGGGAGGAATGGATTGCGTTGAATTCGCTCGATCAGGTTGTATCTGTATTTAGCCAGTTTGTTGAGCGGTTCTGTGTAAAAACCGCTTAGGTTCAGATCTGTGATTACTCCACAAGCAGTGAATCCCCTTTCCCATTTGTTTAATGCCTACCTTCTGCCGCTCCGCGCCTTGCCTGTCACCTGAGAAATCTCTATCGAGTTTTCCGTTGCAAGGTTTAGTGAGGTATGCTATAATGTGGAAATTGCGGTGAACTCATCGTCTCAACCGCCGTTCATGCGTGTCGGCTGCGATCTGAAGCCAAAGGTTTTCACCCTTATGCGGTGGAGGACGTTCATTTAATGATTCCACCAACAGTTCTACTTCGACCCCACTTTGGCAGTCTGAGAGCAGTCGCTTGAGTTTGTCTTGAGCGGCTTTTATTATCGCGGATTTTGATCCGGTTGTGGAGGCGCACGCATGATTTCCTTTGAATTTTCAGACACCGCAACGATGCCAGAAAATCGATGAGCGGGAAACGTGTTGTGGTGAGCGACTGAAGCAGGTCAGAAAAGGTATCCAAACGCCCCTCACAAAATGCCGTTTTTGACCTTTTAGGGACTTTTCAATCCCTTCTTACATACAGGGAAAAAGAATGAACTTGCAAGATATCCCCCTTGGACGTCATGCACCTTCAATCATCAACGTTGTCATTGAGGCGCCAAAGGGTAGTCGAAAAAAATATCGCTACCATGCGAAAAGCCGAAGATTTCGGTTAGCATACGAGTGCAGTATGCCCGTGCCAACAGAATACGGTTGGATCCCAGAAACAACTGCTGAGGATGGGCATTTCCTGAATGCAATGGTGGTTGCCCGTCATTCAACGCACCCTGGCTACATCTGTGAAGCGCGTCCGATTGGTATACTGAAACGTAAAGATAATGATCATCATGTGATCTGTGTTTCACTCAGTGATGAGCGTTACGCTGCTGTTCAGGATATTTTCGAGTTGGACGTGAAATTGCTCAAAAAAATCGTGCAATTCTTTGAGCCTTACTTTGAATTATGCGGCTGGCTCAATCACCAAGAGGCATCTGAGATGATTAAAGTCGCACATGAAAAATATCGTGCGAGACAAAAGACTCCGATCGCTCGAGCGCAGACGCAAGAGATGCCTAAAGACGACGTAACTTCTAAAAGTTCCGATGAGACGGCTGAAGCACCTGAGGTAGAGGAAAACGCCGATTGGGACGACGAAGATGATTCCGGGGAGGAGGAAGATGCCGGTTCCGACGATTGAGTGGGTTGATGGCAGAATTCGCTTGATTGACCAAACGCTGTTGCCGAACGAATTCAAGCAGATCTATTGTGACGACGTGGAAAGCGTGTGGGAGGCGATTAAATCGCTTCGCGTGCGTGGCGCGCCGGCGATCGGCATTGCGGGCGCGTTGGGAGCCGTGCTGGGGATATGGCGCTCTGCGGCGACAAGCTATGTCGATTTTGCGGCGGAACTCAAAAAGATAACGGATTACCTCGCGACTTCCCGGCCAACAGCTGTGAATCTTTTTTGGGCGCTGGACCGTATCAAGAAAACAGCGGAGAAGCACAAAGCGCTCGGGACCACGCAACTCAAGCAGGTCCTGCTAGATGAGGCGCAACAGATTATCGAGGAAGACCGGGAAATGTGTCGCGCCATCGGCCAACACGGATTAGAATTGCTTCATTCTGGCGATACCATTTTGACGCACTGCAACGCGGGGGGACTCGCGACCTCCGACTACGGCACGGCATTGGCGGTTATGTTCACCGCCCACGAAGCGGGTAAGAATATCCATGTTTACGCCGATGAGACACGCCCGCTGCTGCAGGGAGCGCGATTGACCACCTGGGAGCTCATGCAGGCGGGAATCGATGTGACACTGATTTGCGATAACATGGCCGCCCAAGTCATGAAAGAGGGCAAGATTCAGTGCGTCATTGTTGGGGCGGATCGGATTGCTGCAAATGGTGACACAGCGAACAAGATTGGAACCTATAACGTTGCTATCCTGGCAAAGGAACACGGCATTCCGTTCTACGTTGCTGCGCCGACTTCGACGCTTGATTTCTCCCTTGAAAACGGAGATCTTATTCCCATTGAGCAACGTGGTGCGGCAGAAATTACGGAGGGTTTCGGCACCAGAACGGCGCCGGAAGGTGTTAAAGTCTACAGTCCCGCCTTCGATGTAACCCCTGCTCGTCTTATTACCGCAATCATCACGGATGGGGGAATTGTTCGCCCGCCTTACGAAATGAGCCTGAAGACACTCGCAAGCGAGCCATCAACGGGCGTTGACTGATAGGGTTTGGTACAGTTTTTGCTGAAGAATGGCGACTAAGTAACTTCCGCATTTTGACCGTAGCGGCGCACCTAACTAAATTTCAGACTTCGGATTGCGGATTCCTGCCCTAGACTGTGAAAACTTGTGCCGAGCACCACGGGCATCCTTCGAAGCTCCCCCTCAAAGTTCGGGGCAAGCTCCTCGAAGCTTACCTCGAAGCTTACTTCGAAGCTTACCTCGAAGCTTACTTCGAAGCTCAGCACAGGCGGCACAGGCGCGACAGGCAGGACAAGTACCCTAGCG
>JAPUIP010000266.1 GCA_027296925.1 Candidatus Poribacteria bacterium
CGCTGTAAAACACAGAAAAGTGTTCACGCGAACACCCCGATAGCTATCGGGGCATTTGCTCAAAAAAACAAAAGAGCACACGAGATCCAGTCCAGACGCGCCTTCTCAGGAAAATTTTGGGGCGCGTCTTTTATTTTGGCACTGGACTTGCTCTATTTAGATAATTGAGATAGACTGAAAGGTGGACGATTCAATGTTAGACAATTTGATGACACAACTTCAGACATTACACGGCATTTCAGCCCTTGGATTTTTGCTGGCGGGGGCGATGACCGGGTCGTCGGATTTGAAGCCATCTATGGCATCACAGAAGACCTCGCCCTGACAGCGTCGTTACCTTATCAGGTTAAAGGAGAGACAGGCTTGTCGAATCTCCTGTTACGCGGCAAGTGGCGTTTCTATCGGAATGACGGCAGAGGAGGAAGCAATCAGGCGGCGCTCGCCTTTTTGGCACTCACTGCGGTTGTTTTCTTTGCCGCACTCACACCAACGAGCCATGCTCAACTGCGTCAGATACAACTGCGCGTTGATGGCTTGGCGTGCCCTTTCTGCGCCTACGGGTTAGAGAAAAATGTGAAGGCGTTAAAAGGGGTCAAAAAACTCAAGCACATGCCTGCTGGCTTGTAATCGGATCTCAAAACGACGCAAGTCGGGAAGCTTGTCCTGAGTCCTCGAAGGGACATGCGCTACTCTGCGGTGAAAGAGAACTTGACAGTTTTGCTGTCCCTTAGTAACATATCCGCGTTAATATCAATACTCGGCGGCATTCGCCGATATCACCCCGAACGAAGTGAAGGGTCTCTGTTGCTTACTTGCTGAGATTCTTCGTTGCACTCAGAATGACAATTAAACTTCATGACTTGGAGGAAAATCTCGATATGAGCGACCGAAATCATTATAATCTGATCATCATCGGTGGTGGAAGTGGTGGCTTTTCCACAGCGATAGCCGCTAGAGATGGTGGGCTGAGAAAAATTCTGTTAATCGAAAAGCGACGCGTTGGGTACAGCTTATGTACCAACGAGGGCTGTATGCCGTCGAAAACGCTTCTTGCCTCCTCTGATGTGAAGCGGACAATCGAGGAGAGTGAGGATTTCGGAATCACATCCAGTCCGCCCAAGGTCGATTGGGCGACGGTGCAAAAGCGTGTGAGGACGATCATCGAAGAGGACTTCTTCGCTTCTCGGAGGGAGGCGATTTACAAAGTCACCAGCGGTGCGGCGGTCAATTTGGTCGAAGGGAGCGCGAGTTTTGTGGATTCGCACACCATTCAGGTCGGAGACACCATTTACACCGGAGAAAAAATTGTAATCGCGACCGGCTCGATGGTGGACGTACCGCCATTCCCCGGATTGCGTGAAACGGGGTACATTGACAGCGACAAGGCACTCTATCTCGATGAGCTACCCCGTTCTTTAATCGTCCTCGGCGGCGGCTATATCGCGGTCGAGCTTGGGTACCTCTTTCATAAAATGGGTGTTCCGGTGACGACCATCCAGCGTAGCGACCATATCTTGACGGCTGTTGACAAGGATATTGGCTTTGAGTTACAGGCGCTCCTTCGCCGAGATGGGATGAATATTCTCACGGGGACGAGCGTGAAGCGCATTGAGCGAGTGGGCGAAAAGAAGCAGGTAACTGTTTCGCTAAAAGTCGGCGGGGAAAAAACCGTCGAAGCGGAAGAAATCATGGTCGCGACCGGGCGGCGTGCGATGGTCGATGGCTTGGGTTTAGAACACGCGGGCGTCCAATTAGACGAGCGAGACGCCATTCCGGTCAACGACTATTTGCAAACGAACGTGCCGCACATCTACGCGGTCGGGGACGTGAACGGCAAAATGGCGCTGGTTTATGCGGCGACGATGGAGGGCAAAATCGCCGGCGCCCATGCCGCCGGCAAACGGAATCAGAAAATGGATTATCGCCTCGTTGGCCCGATCATCTTCTCTCACCCCGAAATCGGAACCCTCGGCCTGACTGAAGACGAGGCAAAGGCAGAGGGATTGGACGTAATCACGGTGAAAGTACCGATGGAGGATATCGGCAAAGCGGTCGCCATCGGTGAGACCGATGGGTTCGTGAAGCTGATCGCCGAGAGACCCAGCGGGAAAATGATCGGTCTGCACATCCTCGGTCCGCACGCGACGGACATTATGCAGGTCGCGCTTCCGCACTTTTATCACAATGACACCGTCTTTGATGTGTTGAATATCCCCTATCCACACCCGACCCTCGGCGAGGCACTGAGCTATGCGGCGGACGAGATCGCTGACGAGCTCCGTTAAGTGTGGAACCACGAATCCACACGAATAAGCCGTTCCCAAATAAAAGGAGAAAATCCCCATGAAAACGAGAAAGCTCAGAACCTGGATAACCGCAGCATTCATCATGCCTGCTTTGTTGATTTCCCCCGTCGTTTTCGCCGCAGAGAAGGGGGGAAAAGCGGATTTGAAACCGAAAGTCACCGTTGCTGTTGATGGATTAACCTGCCCGTTTTGCGCTTACGGCTTGGAAAAGCGAATCAAGAAGCTTTCCGCCGTGCGGGAATCGACCATCAACATTAAGAAAGGAACGGTGGAACTTTTCCCAAAGAAAGGACAACACATCGAGATAGATGCGGTGAAGGATGCGGTTAAAAGCGGTGGCTTCACCCCACGAGAGATCCGAGTCGCGTTGGTTGGAAAGCTCGTTGAATGGAATGGCGAAACCGTCCTTTCAATCGTCTCGACGGACGAAAAAGGGCAGAAGGATGAGACGAAATACCTTCTCAAAGCGAATGAGCAACTCAAAAAACTCAAAGCATCAATGAAATCGCCCGATGAGTCGCTCTTTATTGCGGGTAAAGTCGTTAAAGAGACGCCTGATAAACACACCGATCATCCGTATACGATTATCATTGAAAAGTACCTTGCCCTCTCAAAAAAGGGGTAGGGGAACAGGTGAGCGGGCGAGAAAGTGAACAGGCGAGATGAAGCGAAAAATCCTTCTAGCAATTCCCGTGTTCATTATCCTTCTGGTTGTGTTTTACATCATTCCTCTATTTTTCAAATCTGACAAAGAGACCTATCGATTTGTCAGCACATGGGGGAGTGAGGGGAGTCAACCGGGACAGTTTTCGGGGCCGATTGGGGTTGCCATCGATAAAGCCGGTTTTATCTACGTGTCCGACGCGGAGAACAACCGGATTCAGAAGTTTACTTCGGACGGGGCTTTCGTTGCAGAATGGGGGAGTGAAGGGGACGAACTTGGACAGCTTTCTCGTCCCATGCACATCACTTTTTCACCTGATGGGAAACTATACGTTGCCGAGTACCTGAATGACCGCATCCAGATCTTTGACACTGAAGGAAATTCATTGGGCGCAATTGGGACATCGGGTGATGAGCCGGGACAGTTTGACGCCCCCGGCGGTGTGACTGTAGATGCACAGGGAAACATCTACGTGGCGGATTTCTACAATCACCGGGTTCAGAAGTTCTCTAAAGAAGGGAAATTCCTCTCGTTGATCGGGGAATCTGGACAGGTTTTTAGCGGTAAGCTGCATTATCCGACCGACATCACCATTGGAAACGATGGAAGCGTCTATGTGGCAGATGCTTACAATTACCGTGTTCAGCACTTTTCTATCGCGGGAAAATTCTTGAGGAAATGGGGCGGTCCGCTCGGTTTGGGTATCCCCGGGGTGTGGAAAGGCTGGTTCAAAGTAGCGACAGGGACAGCCGTGGATAGCGCAGGAAACATATATGTCGCGGACTTTTACAACCACCGCATCCAGAAGTTTTCTCCCAAAGGGGATTATATCACAGCTTTGGGGGAAGCAGGCAATGGAGAAGGTCAATTTGACCGTCCAACCGACATTGCGATTGATCAAAACGGGCGGGTCTACGTGGTTGATTTCGGTAACAACCGCATCCAAGTTTTTCAACCTGAATCGCGCAAGAGATAACAATCAAAAAGAAAGATGAGTTCAAGGAGTTAACAATGAAACAGCGAATCCGAGGTCCCTTAGTCGGGCTCATGTTTCTGTTTCTAATAATAGCAGATGTTGTTTTTGCTCAAGGACCACCAATCAATACCAATACCGCCTTTGTCATCGGTTTGGAAGGGACGGCAATTCGTAGCTTTGGCAAAGTGGTGCGTAAATCGAATCTCTTTGCAGATGGCGAGAAAATCACCGATGCGCTCGACCGAGAGGTAACTGTTTTCGCCCTTCCTGTCATGGTGCCCTATGAGGTGATTCCGAATCGGTTGGTGGTTATTGGGGCGATTCCTTATCTGGACAAAGAGATGAAGCTGACTCAAGATGGGAATCGACAATCGCGTGGGGATTCTGGGATTGGCGATTTGAAACTGCTCGGGAAATATCAATTCCTGCAAAAGGACATGAAAAGATCAAGTTTCCGAATGACGTTCATGGGAGGCGTCAAACTGCCGACAGGTCGGGATGATGCAACGGATGCGACCGGGCTATTGCCGCCGCCCTTGCAGCTTGGCTCAGGTTCGGTGGATTTCTTTGGCGGACCGATCGTCACTTACGTCCGAGATCGATTCGGGTTCAATGCCGAGGCGATCTTCAAAAAGAATACCGAAGCAAATGACTATCGGTTTGGCGACACCACCTCGGTCAACGTTGCCTTGGGGTATCGTTTCCTACCATGGGTGTATGAGACCTATCCTTCTCCATACTCGACCGCTTATCTGGAGCTGCTTTCAGAGTTCAGTGGGAAAAGCAGAAAAAATGGAAAAGATCTTGAAGATACGGGTGGGACAGTGCTTCTGCTTTCGCCGGGGGTTCAGTATGTTTTTTCACGCACACTGCTTGCGGAAGCTTCCTTCCAGTTCCCCATCTTTCAAGAGCTCAACGGAATTCAATTAGGAACTGACTTTTCCTTCAATGTCGGAATGCGATGGCTGATCCGCTAGACGATGTGGAAATCTGCCTCACTTGATCGAAAACCACGATCCAAAAAGAGAAAGGAAAGATTCGCTATGAAAACTCGAAACTTCCGAATATGGACAATAGCCGTCTTTATCATGGTTGCTTTGTT
>JAPUIP010000267.1 GCA_027296925.1 Candidatus Poribacteria bacterium
CACTGGATTTGTGGCATGTTTTGAGGGGTGTTCAATTTTCCGGCACCCCATCCGGTAGTACGATATCGAAAGCCGTTGAAAGGCAGTCATATCAAGGGGTTGCGTGGACAAAATGGGTGCCGGTTTTTTATACACAAAAGAAAAATCCCCTAACACACTGAGGTGCTAGGGGATTTTGGGTAAAGGGTTGATATCGATTCCAGAAAAAGGATTAAAGCTTCGGATACTTGGGAACGTCTTTATAAAGCTTCCAGCTTTCTGAATAGATCTTCCAAATGCCTTCCGCAGGGTCGATCATGAAGATCAACCGCTTGGTGCCGTAATCGGAATACGCCGGTCGACTCCCAGAGGCGAGGGTGCCGATGAACTCTTGGAGAAAACCGACATCCGCCACGGCGTTGTCTCCGTTGATCTGCAAATTAGAGATGTACACCTCGATCTTGCCATACTTTTTATTGATGGCTTTCATCTTCTCGCGCAACTGCGCTTTGGTCAACCGCACCGGATACTCCTTCCCCCCTTTAACGGCGACTCTCGTAATCTCCGCTTCCTCCGCATATTTCGACATGTATTTATCGAGTGCTTTCTCCTGCCAGGCTGTCTGCCATTCCCCCACGACCTGACTCAATTTCAGCTTGGCATCGAGAGGGGCCGTCCCGGCAATCGGCGAAGAAACATCTGGCGGCGTGGTTTGGGACATTGCTGTTTTACTGACCTGCTGAAACGAGCGGTCTGCGAACGCTGGATTGGCGGACTGGAGGGGCTCGTCCACAACAACCGGTTCCTCAGTGGCTTCGGGATATTCAAGCTCATCACGAATCTCGTCGTTTATCAGCCGCCAACGCTGCCACACCCCTTTCTTTTCAACCGTCAAATCGCGGAAGAGCCGAACCAAAATCTCGCCGTCCTGGTAGAGCGTGACGGGGATGCGTTCAATGCGCAGGCGGTTTTCGTCCCGCAGATCCGTGCGAGGGGCGATTCCACTGATATCGGCCTCGACCTTCTCTTTATTAAAGAGTTTCAATGCCCGTTCGTGCTGTTCCCAGTTTTGGTTTCGGGCAGTCGAATCCCAGAGTGCCTGATACAGTTCGGGGCGATTGGATTCGATGGCTTCCTTCCAACGCTCAACAAAAGCCTCCACCGGCGTTTCTCTGCCAAAAATTCGGAGGCCCAAAAGGGTCACACCCAAGATGACGAATGCCCCGATAATGCCGATCATCGCAAAGCGGGTGTTTGGATTGTGATACAGTCGCATAAATTCCGTTCTGCCGGATTGAATGACTCTTTTTGCGGAACTGAAGGTACGCATCAATCTGCCCTCCTAATTGAAAATGGTCGCGTACTTGGGAACATCCTCGTAAATCCGCCAGCCTTCATGAGAGATCTTCCATTGATTACCAACCTGAGTGACCCAGATTTCCCGGGTCCACACATCGTATAAAGCGGGGTGATTTCCATTTCCGGCGCGCTGTGAAAGGCGACTGAATCGATAGACGCCAATAACCCTTTCTCCATCGGGCTCAATCCCGGCGTCCGTTCTTACCCACGCTTGACTCGACATCTTTTTGAGGGCATCAACCATTTGCGTCCGGTTCAGATTTGTGCGCTGCTCACCGCTTGCGCGAATAACGATCTGTTCTATGGTTACATCCTGGGTATAATCCCTGAGGTGTTGATTCATCTCCTTCGTCGCCCACGCGATGTACCAATCGTTGATCACCGCTTTGCCCTTCACGATCTGTTGGTCAGTCAAAGAGGTCTTGCCCGTTCGATCCGGTGTGCCCGTCCTCCGGCGTTGGACATAAGCGCGTGCCGCCTGTGCTTTCTGACTCAACAACACTTCTCTCTGTTTCAGCTTGCTGGATTGATCGAGTCGTTCAATCTGCTTCGAGTAACTTCGCGCCTGCGTCTTCGCTTTTGCCCGCGCCTCTGTGGCTTCCTTACGCGCCTCTTCTACCATCGATTGCGCCAGCGCAAGCTCCCGGCGCAACTGGTAAACCTGATGCTCCTGTGCTTCGACCTGGCTTCGTGCTTGACGGAATTGGGTTTGCGTCGTATCCAACTTCGACTGAAGGCTGTGAACCTCAGTCTGTATTGTGCTGTAATCGCGCAAAGCCTGCTGGCGAGCCCATTCAACCTCTCGAATTTTCCGATCCATTTTGGTTTGCAATTGGCTCGTCTCCATATCCAGCCGCTGCATTTCTGCCCGGTTCTCTTCGAGTGATGCATCCGCCGCTTTCAGGTTTGCTTGAAACTCGATGATTTCCGCTTCCTTCCGTTTGATGATAGCATTTAGCCCTTCCTCTTGCGATCTGTACATTGCCTCCTGCTCAGCAATTCGAGCCTGAGTCAGCGCATCATAAGCCAGGCGCATCGCTTCCAGTCCGTCCTTCGCTTTCACCGCCTCCCTCGCACTCTCGATTGCACTTTCCGCTTGATCCAACGTATCCGGCGCGAGGAATTGTGCGTTAGCGAGACGTGCCTGTTCGATGGCGGTTTCGGATTCTGTGAGAACGGCATCGACGTTTTCCACCTGAATCTTTCCAAGCGAACCGCCGCAGGCAATCATAAGCATCGGCAGAAAGAGCAGCCATGCAGTGGTCGCAACGCTTTTGCCCCCATTTCTAGGGAATTTCTGTTTTTCTGTGTTTGTGTCCTTGAGTAATTTCATTCTGATCAACTCCCGAATGCCATGTTTTTTGGTGACCTTCCGACAAATAGAGAGAGTATAACACCGAAATATTACGTGAGTATTGCTAAACGGTTACTTTTTATTTTTTGAGCGTATTGTGTGGTATCGCATCGTCACCGTGCCTCGGACACTTCCGATGAAGGTCAGTTTTATGATTGACGCCGTTATTCGATTCATGCTATCATTTCGCCATCATTTCACTGTCAGGAGTTTTTCACGCAATGGGCTTAAATCCCTCGCCTTGGGCAGAGCAGGTCAAACCCTCTCCAACACTGAAAATCAAATCGATTGCTGATCAGTTGAGACGCGAAGGAAAACGGGTTTACGATTTCGGCATTGGCGAGATGAACCCAGAGATTCCGGTGCCACACATGCTCAAATCTGCGATTGCCGAAGCCGTCATGGGGGATGCCACCCACTATTCCCCCGCGGCGGGTGATCCAGAACTGCTCCAAGCCATTCACGCCGATCTCCGCCTTTTCGGCTTGAACTACTCCCCGTCTCAGATTGTCGTTTGCCCCGGCCCCAAAGATGCGGTATTCAAATCCTGTTTGACGCTTCTGAATCCGACCGCTCCGCGTCACCGACTCGTCACGTTTGCGCCGATTTACGAGTCCTACGAGAATATCCCCATCCTGTTGACCGGCAAACCGCCGATTGTCCTGCAAACAGATG
>JAPUIP010000268.1 GCA_027296925.1 Candidatus Poribacteria bacterium
AAGATCAAAAAACACTTTGGAGAACGAGGACAGGTTATTGAGAATCCGCGCTTGCTTATCCCCACGAGCGCTGACGATTAGCGTGCGATCCGGACCGACCAATCCCGTCGGCTGATTGTCCGCGGATCGAATGAAGTTCCCGCTGTGGCAGGCTTCGATGATAATCGTCACAGGCGTGCCCTGGGGCAGTTCAGCTAACCATTCGGCCAACAGCGACGCTGAGAGTCGAGCTTCGGAATCACCACGCTTCTCAAGTAGGAACTGCTCGCCTAAGTTGTGTGAAAGCAAGTAGATGAAAAGGGGAATCTGGGGATTGACCTGTGACTTCGCCCAGTCGGTGATGGCAAGGTTGAGCCCATTGAGCGTGGTGTCCCGGTTCGCTCCGTTGGTCTCACTGGGGTCGGGGGATAGGAACAGGATCTGTTCAGCATCCCCACCAAACCGCTTGAGAAAAATGTTGTAGACGTATTCGGCGAGGCCGTTGAACGTGTTCCAGGCGGGATTGTCTTGACGGTTACCGCCGCCTAACACGACGATGGCGCGGCCGACCTCTTCACTGACCGAGATGGTCAGCGTTTGGGTGACATCTTTATACTGGTCATTTCCCGCCCAGGTGGCGGTCATCTCCCAATCGCCGCCAATCTCCAATTTCAGCATGTGACGGAAAACACCCAACGTTTCGGTGGTGATGTCGGTGAGTGTGAATGCTGCGCCATCGGGACGCCGAATCTTCAGTGTCAGACGCTCTCCTTCGAGGGGTGGGTTGAGTCGTCCGGTGACTTCAATCGCTGTGCCTAACTGCCCGGTGGGTTCAGTATCAAACGTCAATTGAGAAATTCCCTGAATCACCACAAAGGAAATCGGAACACTCTGAGACGCTCCCAACTGCTCGTTTCCGGCAAAATTGGTACGCAGTTTCCATGTGCCCAGTTCATCGAGGTTGAACGGATTTTCAAGCTGATACCGACCATTGGCATCGGTCTTTCCTTCAAAGTTTTGAGTGGCGCCGCTTGGTGCAGTCAAGGTGAGGCCGATCACCAGGTTTTCAAGCGCCAGGTCGTCGGGGGGCTCGCTGACAATCAGGTTTCCGAAGAGTTTGTGACTCCCGCCCAACGGGATATCGGTGCTTGGATCCAACACCGCTGTGAGAATAGCGGGGGTCACCTCCGGAGCTTCGATCTCCAGCGTGAGCGTTAATCGTCTGAACTGAGTCCCATCGGCAGCAAAGGCGGAGATGGTGAACGGATAATCACCGGGGGCAAGCGCGTCGGGCAGCTTCAGTTGCAACTGGACAAAACTGGCAGGACTTTCAGGAGTGAGCGAGACCTCTTTGGGATTGAGGTCCACATCCACACCGTCCGGAAGGCCGGTCCCAATATCGAATGTAATTGAACTGTTAAAGCCATTTTTCCCCTGCAACGTAAGCACGGTAACAATTGGAAAACCGGGTTGATCGGGAACCAGCTTTGTATTCGCAATCGAAAGCTCGAAGGTGGGAACCGCGATGATTTCCGTCAATCTCAGCGCGACGTTCTGTGTGATGCCGTTTGACGTTTTCGCTTCGATAGTGATTTCCCCGGCTGCTGCGCCCGCCGTATAAGTTGCTTCGTAAACGCCATTCCCCACATGGGTGGCGGGGCTTGTGATACTCCCATTCTGTGGGGAGATCGTCAAGGTGATTGTTTCAGTCAGCACGCGGTTTCCGAAAGCATCGGTGACGGTCATGGTCAATGCTGCAGTGCCATTACTGCCGGCTGCTAGATTGGAAGTGGAGATAGAAGGGGCCAGGTTTGCGGCGGGACCTGCAATGACGGTAATTGTCGAACTCTCCCTTTGAACGGTGGGGTTCGATTTCAGGGTGGCTGTGACGGTGCCGCTGCCGACGGTTTGCGCGGTAAAAACTCCTGAGGTGCTGACCGCGCCGATGCCACCGGTGACTGCCCAATTCACGTCTGCCGCAGAAAGATTTTGGGTTCGATTTGCGGCGTCGGCGCCGATCACGCGAAACTCGAAAGTGCTTCCCACAGCCATCCGAGGCGGTGGCTGGTTTGGGAAAGAGATCTGTGTCAGGGGAGCGCCCCCGGCGTCCGTCAATGTCAAGGTGACAGTGCCGACAACCCCGTTGGGAGTTCTCGCTTGGATCGCTATCTCTCCGGGGACCGTCCCGGCGGTGAAGAATGCGCCATACAGACCACCCTCGGAATGCTCTGTCTCGCCGATCTCACCGCTCCCTGAGGGGCTGATTGTCCAGGTAATGGTTGTATCCTCAATAGGATTCTCAAAGGCATCGGTTATCGAAGCAGCGATGAGTCCTATCGATTCGCCATCAGCCGGAAGTTCATCCAACTCCGACAACCTATCTAGATCGAACGCACTCACCTCAACAAGCGCCGGCGGGCCAGCCTCTGCTGTCAAGATGAATGTTACGCTACCGAGCAATGCCTCCCGACCGGGGGCAAATACCGTAACCGTATACGTACCAGCCTGTGTTTTGAACGTAAAAAAATTACCAGCCAGTCCGAAGGCGTCCGTAACGAAGCTAGCGCGCGTAAACGCGCCGTCCGGATCGGTGATGTCAAAGTTTACCAGTACTCCCGGTTGTGGGATGCCAAACTGCAGAATCTGGATTATCAGCAGGATGGGTAGGGTTTCACCGACTTTACCGGTCTGCCCGTCTCCGGACCAGATGAACAATTGTGCTTCCGCTGCTGAATCCATCAAAAACAGCAAAGTGAATACCGCTAAAAGTATGAGAAGTCCTGAAAAGTGGGCGCTGCTGCGTTTCATGGTTTAATCTCCTATGGCATCTCGTACCGCATTATATCAAAAAATATAGCTAAAGCATTGTACTGTAAAATAAGTTTCGACATGTAGAGCCTGCCCTGAGCCCTTAGAAGCTCAGAGCCTGCCCTGAGCCTGCCGAAGGGATAAACTCCGCCGTAGGGTCGGGTATGGTTTTCCTAACCGACATTGTTTGCGTCGGGTTGTCTGGCGACAAACTCGACCTACAAAACCCGTCATAATTAACGCTGTACTAGATACTTCTGCCGAGAGCAACACTCGGCATAGACCCCTGGAAATTGGCAGAATACGTGAGTGTTGTTGGTGCACGATTGAAGACCATCGTTGATTATAGCACATGAAAAGGCGATGCCACAAGGTCCCAATGCCGGCCGGATGATTGCCTTGTTTTGTTATTAAACCCGACCAATCACTTGTCGTCCAAATCAATATCTTCAGCCCTTCTAGAAAAAGGAACTGTGTGCGTCAACGCGCCCTAGATTCCCCGATCCATGAATATCCAATCCCACGCGATCATCAACGTCGCCTTACTGAGTCGGAAGGAAAAACCGCATCTCCACCGTTATGCGCTCATCGGCGCGCTATTGCCGGACCTACCGATGTTCGTCTTCTGGGGGATTGAGACGTTTGTCCTCAAGCACTCGCAGGGACAGATTTGGGAGAGCCGGTATTTCCTGCCGCAATGGCAAAACGTCTTCGACACCTTTAACTCTGTTCCATTCATCCTCATCATTTTAGGGCTCGGCTACTGGCTCAAGTCCGAGGCCATCATCGTCTGTTGCTTGAGCATGTTGCTGCATGCCGCCGGCGATTTTTTCCTGCATGTTGACGACGGCCATCGGCACTTCTTTCCGGTCCTGCAATTTACCTTTCAGAGCCCAATCTCTTACTGGGATGCCAATCATTATGGAGACATCGTTTCCGTGGCCGAAATATTGGTAACGATTGGCGCCTCGGTCTACCTCTTTCCTCGCCTACAATCTCGTATTACGCAGGGCGCGTTGATCACGGCGAATCTCCTCGGGCTGCTGGCCCGCGTCGGCTTTGCAATCTTCGGTTGATTCGCAAAAAAAATAGGGTGGCATAGTAGCCACCCCACAGCGAGACGTTTTCCGTTTTTCTGTATCAATACTGCACAATATCCGCTTCCTTCAGCAACGCTTCCCAATCCGCGCCCGTCTTCCCCTCAAGTTGACTCCGATTGAACGAGACGATGAGTGTTGTTGCCGGCTTGGCATGGGATGCAAAGCGAAGCACCGGCAGACGAGGTGGAGCCGCAATGACAACCTTCTTCCGTTTTTTCGGCTTTGAATCCTCCGTTTCCTCCACTTCGATTTCCTCTACGACGATGACCCTATCTCTTTCAACAACTATTTTCTTTCCTCCGTGGTCGTCCCCTTCGATGGCAACAATGTGAGGCATTTCCTTCCCAACGTGTACATCGAAATCAAAATCTACATCAAAATCAAAAGGCTGTGCAGTCCGCCCGGAAACCACAATCGAAATCATATCATCGGAGCCTAATTGACTGATGCGGGCGCCATATTCCCCGACGAGGTAAGCCAGTCGCGCCTTGAGTCTGTCAACCCTATCCGAATCGTACGCTTCGTTTTTATCGACAACCCACTTCAACTCTTCTGGTCGGGGCTGGCGACGCACTTCCCGTTGGTACCTTTCCCACAGATCCGCTTCCTTTTTCTTCTTGACAACTTTCATCTCCTTCTCGGCAACCGGGAATTGAAGGTCAAGCAGAAAAACGACACCGTAATTCTTAAGGTAAAATCCCTGGCAGCCGCGCCTGCTGAAAAATCCCGACCGAATATAATCCTTCTCGAATGCCTCTTGCATTGTTTTATCGACGATTCGACACATCACCTGGATGTCTTCGGCCATCTCGGCATAGTTTATCTCTTGCTGCGATGGCGCGGCGGCGATTATCAAGCCGACACCAAGTATAGCGACAGTAAACGTCATCCAAAATTTCATGATTGTATCCTCCTCATTTTGTGAGTGATTCAGAGTTGGGCAGATCTTGTATTCACTAGGATTTACGCCCTTGCCCCGAGAAACACAGCAGTTCTGCGTCGGTGGAAAGCGTAAAACGTAACACGTAAGTCTTAACGGACGGGTCGTTTCTGCGGAATCCACCGCCCCCAAGAAGGGTGGGGCTTCCGTCTGAAGTGTTCATCTGTGTAAGTCCTATTCACTCTCAAGGGCTTTGATTCCGTTGCATCCCATCTACGTGGGAAGCGAGGATGAACTCAAAGGCGCGTTGTGCTTGAAGCAACTCAGCTTCTGTCGCGCCGGCAAGGTTCTGAAGTTCGCGGCGGATTAATTCTAAGTCTTCGGCACGTTGCGATTGCATCGCCCGGTAGATGAGTGCGAGCTGGGCTTGGGTCTGTTGTTGGCGTACATCCAGATGCTCCTGGAGCTCTTCGTTAAATTCCACCAGCGCCGCTTGAAGCTGTTTGGCGGTTTCAATCTGTGTTTCCTGGCGTTGAGCCTGAAGCAACTGGATCAGATCTTGTTCGGTGATCTTTGGAACTTCTTCCGGACCGAACCGAAGGGTCAAACCGTTATCCTTCCATCTGGCGTCAACGCCGATCCACGCGAGTGCGGAAAAGCTGACGACCATCATCAAGCATGCCGCCACTCCCCAGGAGAGCCATCGCCAGGCCGGTGATTGAGGACGCCAAGAAAAATGGGTGCGCTGCGGTTTAGGCTGTATGCTCCGATGCAATGCCTCCAGGTCTGTGGGGCGATCAATCTCCTCCCACGTATCAAGGGCGTTCCGGGTTTCACGAAAACGCTCCTGGAATTGATGGCAATCGGAACAGTGCTGCAAGTGGTTTTCCAGGTTTTTTCGCGCATCTTCTTCTGGCTCATCGTAGGCTTGAAGCACAATCTGCTCTCTAAAGAATTGGCAGTCCAA